>CAZQYE010000171.1:0-5079 GCA_964597375.1 uncultured Myxococcales bacterium | reverse complement strand
TCGAGGTCGTCGACCGAAGTAAACGGGCGCTCCTTGCGCGCCTCGATGATGGCGCCGGCCTTGGCCGGACCGATCCCCGGCAGCTCGGCGAGCTGCTCGGCCGACGCCGTGTTCAAGTCGACCCTGGCCGCCGCTGCCGCAGCCACCGGAGTGACCGCAACGGCGGCTGCCAAGGCCGCCGCCACGAGCCGTGCCGGCAAGGCGCGCCGCCGAGCGGGCTGGGCCCGAATTACGCTGGCATGTTCGTCCATTCGTTTCGCCTCCTTGTGCGTTCTCGCTCGCTCTGGGATCCGGCCCCCGCCACTCCACCCGGACCTCCGCGCGCCGATGCCCCGCGTCCGGCGTCCCGCCGTTGTGTGCGAGCGCGGCGACATTAGGACGGCCTGCTGGTCGGGGGCAACGCCATTCGTGTCATGATTGCGTCTGCCTCCGTTCTTTCGTTTTCATCGAGCAACCGCTGTGCTAGTGGGAACGACCGTGGCCAAGGACGAGGTTGCCAAGCGCATTCGCTCCTTGCGGCGGGAGATCGAAGAGCACAACCGCCGCTACTACCTACTCGACGATCCAATCATCAGCGACGCCGAGTACGATCGGTTGCTACGCGAGCTCGAGCGTCTCGAGCGCGAGCATCCCGAGTACGCAACGCCTCAGTCGCCCACCCAACGGCCGGGGGCACCACCCCTAGAGGCGTTCGAGCCGGCACCTCACCTCGCGCCGATGCTGTCGCTCGCCAACGTGTTCGACGAGGGGGAACTGTCCGAGTTCGTCGACCGGGTAGAACGCGCCCTCGGCGGCGAGCCGGTGGTATTCGTATGCGAGCCCAAGCTCGACGGCGTCGCGGTCAACCTGCTGTACGAAAGCGGCCGCCTGGTCCGTGCAGCGACGCGCGGCGACGGCACGGTGGGAGAAGACGTCACGGCGAACGCACGCACGATTCGCAGCGTACCACTGGAGCTCGATGGTTCGGAGGCCCCGATTCCCGAGCGTATCGAGATTCGCGGAGAGGTGGTGATTTCCCGAGCCGATTTCGCCGCACTCAACGAAGAACGAGAGGCGGCCGGTGAGCCGGTCTTCGCCAACCCGAGAAACGCGGCCGCTGGATCACTGCGCCAGCTCGACTCCTCGGTGACCGCACGACGTCCACTCGACTTGTACGTACACAGCCACGGACACGTCGAGCCGCGCCATTTCGACACGCACTCGCAATTCCTCGCCGACGCGGGGCGTTGGGGATGCCGCGTCCACCCGATCATCCGGCGCGCGCGCAACGTGGGCGAGATCGGCGCGTATTACGCGATGATCGAGCAGCGCAGGGAAGGACTCGACGTCGACATCGACGGCGTCGTCGTCAAGGTGGACTCGCTCGAGCAACAGCACCGTCTCGGGGAGCTGTCGCGTTCGCCGCGCTGGGCGGTCGCCTACAAGTTCAAGCCGCGGCAGGCGATCACGCGGGTGCGTGACATCGTCGCATCGGTGGGACGCCTAGGGACGATCACGCCCGTAGCCGAGCTCGAGCCGGTGGCCCTCGGTGGTGTCACGATCTCGAACGCTTCACTCCACAATATGGACGAGATCCGCCGCAAGGACGTTCGGATCGGGGACTGGGTCGTCGTGGAACGCGCCGGCGACGTGATCCCGCAGGTCGTCCGCCCTCTCGTCGATCGCCGTGACGGAAGCGAGCGTCGCTTTCGCATGGTACGCAAGTGTCCAGCGTGCGGATCGAAGGTCGTGCGCCTCGAAGGCGAAGTCGCCTACCGTTGCACCGGTCGCTCGTGCCCCGCGCAGTTGAAGGAAGCCCTGCGGCACTTCGCCGGGAAGTCGGCCATGGACATCGACGGCCTCGGTGAAAAGCTCGTGTCCAACCTGATCGACACGGGTCTGGTTCGGAGCTTCGCCGACCTGTACCGGCTCGATGCCGGGCGCCTTGCCGAGCTCGAACGGATGGGGCCGAAGTCGGCGGCGAACTTGATCCGCGCGATCGATGAAAGCCGCTCGCGCCCTCTCGACCGCCTACTCTATGCACTCGGTATCCGGCACGTCGGCGAGACCGCCGCGCGGACGCTGGCCCGCGCGTTCGGTTCGCTCGACCGGCTCGCCGCCGCAAGCATAGAAGAACTCACGGCGGTCGATGGGGTCGGCCCGGAGATGGCTTCAGCGATACGCGCGTTTTTCGACGATCCGGGAAACCGGGCAATGCTCGCCGAACTCGACGAGGTCGGTGTCCGCCCGCAAGCGGAGCCGACCGAGGCGGGCAGCCGACTCGCCGGCAAGACCTTCGTCCTGACAGGCGCGCTGTCTCTGCCGCGAAACCGCGTGAAGGACCTAATCCAACAGGCCGGCGGCACTGTGTCCTCGTCGGTAAGTCGTAAGACCGACTACGTGGTCGTCGGCGAGGATCCGGGCAGCAAACTGCGCAAGGCCAAGGAGCTCGGCGTTCGGACGATCGGCGAAAACGAGCTGTGGGAACTGATCGGGAGGCGCCCGGGCTGATTGCGGCAGGGGCACAGCCGTCGCGGGGCTTGCCGTTCGCCGGGGCTGCCCGGCTGCTTGCCGGCCGACGACGTGCCGTAGTGGCTCGGCAGGTACACAGCCGGCTCAGGCGCCGGCTGTGTGAAGTGCAAGAACGCGTCTTGCGCAAAGCCGGACGTGCCGTATCTTGGAATGGCGGGCTCAGTCCCGGCCCGGTGCGGCTCCGCTCCGACCGCAGGAGGCACACCATGAAGACGATCGAGCTTGACGAACGCCAAATCCAGGTCCTGCGAGAGGTCCTGGTCACCTATCTCTCGGACCTGCGAATGGAAATCGCGAACACCGACAGCAAGGACTTCCGTGACAAACTCAAGGACAAGGAAGAGACCATCAAGGCGATTCTCGAAATTCTCGACTGACGGTCGCAGCGGGAAGTTCCTCCCTCGGGCGGAACGCTGCAGCCTCCCCAGACATCGTGTACTCCATGGATGAGCCCGTAAGCGAGGCGGCCCGGGTGCGCCGGCGCCTGATGATCTCGGGGCGCGTGCAAGGGGTCTGGTATCGTGGTTCGATGGCCACTGAGGCCGAGCGCCTGGGCGCCGCCGGCTGGGTACGAAACCTGCCCGACGGACGGGTCGAGGCGGTCGTCGAAGGACCGCCGGCGATCGTCGATCGAATGATCGAATGGTGCCGCAAAGGACCGCCGGCGGCGCGCGTGCGCGAGGTTCACATCGAAGAAGAAGCTCCGGAAGGACTCTCTGATTTCAGGATCCGCGGGTGAGAACGGAGAGGGCCGACCGGTGCGTGGAGCAATGCGAGGAGACACGGCGTGACAGCAACGCAAACGAAGATTCACACGGTCACCGGCACCATCGACGCGAGCGCCCTCGGGCGCACGCTGACCCACGAGCATTTACAAATCGGCTGGCCCGGCTGGGACTCCGACAGTCTGCGGCCCGGGCCCAAGCGTGACGAGATTCTCGCCGTCGCCCTCGATCGCGTACGTGAAATCCAGGACCACGGCGTGAAGACGATGATCGACCCGTGCCCCAACGATCTCGGACGCGATCCCGAACTGATGGCCGAGGTGTCGGTCAAAACCGGGTTGCAGATCATCTGTGCTACCGGCCTGTACAAGGAAGACCAGGGCGGTGCTCCGTACTGGAAGTTTCGTGCAGGGTTCGGCGCCGGACCCGAGTCCATCGCCGAAATGTTCATCCGAGATCTGACCGTCGGCATCGGCGAGACGGGAATCAAGGCCGGCATCATCAAAGTCGCAACGGGGGCTCCGGCGATCACCGATTACGAACGCACGATCCTCGTGGCAGCGGCCATGGCATCGAAAGAAACCGGCGCGCCGATCACCACTCACACCGACGAGGGAATTCTCGGCGACGAACAGCAAAAGATCCTCACGGAGAACGGCGTACCTGCTCATCGCATCATCATCGGCCACTCGTGCGGATCGGCCGATACCGACTACCACCTGCGGATCGCCCGCCAAGGGTCCTACCTCGGGTTCGACCGCTTCGGTATCGTCATCTTTCAACCGGACGAAGTCCGTATCGCCTCGCTCGTCAAGCTACTCGAAGCCGGTGCGGGCGACCGCATCGTCGTCTCCCACGACTCGGTTTGGTGCTGGCGGGGAGAGCCGTTGCCCGACCCGGGACCGTTCGCGGCGATGCTCGAAACGTGGACACCGAGTCACTTCTTCGCTCGTATCGTCCCGAAGTTGCGCGAGGCAGGAGCCACGGACGAGCAAATCGAGCGGCTCGTGGTGGACAACCCGAGGCGTTTCTTCTCCGGTCAGCCGCTGCCCGACATGAGCGCGGCATAGGCTCGCCGGGGAGGCTCCTCCAAACGAACAGTCGGTCCGGGCCAGAACCTGCGTCCGATTACCGCCTACGGAACGCGATTCGGCGCCGCCGGCGCTGAAACACGTTCACACACGCTGGCGCGCATTTTGTGTCAGCACGCTGAAACGCGTTCACGCACGCTCGTGTGCATTTTGTGTCAGCACGAGATGGCCGAGTGTTGAAACCCGGAGCGCGGCAGCGATAATGAAGCTCGAAGCCGGTTGCGGGCGAGCCTGTAGGTCCGGATCAGCCCGCCGGGGAAGCCGACTTCGAGGAGGGATCCATGACGGACCTCGCCGAGCAGACGATCTCGCTCGCCGGCAAATCCGGTAACCGCTACGAGTTCGCACTATACTCTCTCGACTACAACTTCGTGCACACGAAGGAAGCCGTGTACGTCGTGGGTAAAACCAAAGTCGATGACGACGGCAGCATGCGTCTGGATCCGACGTTCTGCGGCGAAACCGACAACCTCGGCGCCCGTATGCTCGACCACCGAGCACGCGGCTGTTTCGAAGGAAACGACTCGGTCGGCGTGTACGCGGTCCTGTCCGACGCCCTGCGCATCGCCATCGTCAATGACCTAAGGGCCGGCGGGATGCCCGAGTGCGCGTTGATCGAAACTTGTGGCACCTGCGAATTCGACGGAGCCGGCTGACTCATTCCGATCGACTGTGGAGTGTTCGCCGCTCGCCAGCTCGCGGCTCCACCACCGCTCGCCAGAGCGCGGCTCCACCACCGCTCGCCAGAGCGC
>CAZQYE010000170.1:1724-5082 GCA_964597375.1 uncultured Myxococcales bacterium | reverse complement strand
ACCGGAGCGGTGCGCCCTCGTAGGGCGCCTGCTTGTCATGCGCCTCGATTGTGCGCGCTTTCCGCCTCGAGGTCGAGCTTCGGGCCAGGACCCAGGCCCCTGCCGATTCGAGGCCGGCCAAAGCGCCTTCTTGCCGGCACGACCGGCCACCCGTCTCCGATCAGGCTCCCCCGGCCGTGCTCTCGCGGTTTGCTTTCCTGGCAGTCGGCGGTTAGACGGAAGCGACTGAGCTGCGCCGAGCGACAGAGCAGTGGCACCTCATCTAGAAGAACAACTACAGCGCGACATCGACCGCATTCGTGACAAGGTCCGGGAGATGGCCGATCTGTCGCTGCGCGCCCTCGAGGACGCGGTCCGCTCGCTGACGACCTGCGACACGCGCCGTGCCTACGCCGCCATTTTGCGTGACTCACGGGTCGACGAACTCGAGTGCACCATCGACAACATGTGCGTCGAGTTCATGGTCCGCCACATTCCCGTGGCCAAGCATCTGAGGTTCGCCCACTCGGTGGCCAAGATCATTTCCGAGCTCGAGCGCGTGGGAGACTACGGCGAGAGCATCAACCGCCAAGCGATCTTCCTGTGCCACGCCTCCCGGCGGCCGGACCTCACGCTACACGAGGAGCTCGCCGAAGTCGCGATTGAAATGGTCCGGCAGGCGGTCCGTGCCTTCCTCGACGAGGACGTAGAACTCGCCGAGGCCACGCGCGATCTCGACAGCCGGGCGAACAAGCTGCACCAAGACATTTTCCGCAGACTGATCCAGGAGCGGCCGCAAACGAGCGAGGAGCTGTCTACTTTGTTCTCGCTGCTGTCGGTCGCCAACCGCTTCGAACGCGTCGCCGATCAGGCCTCGAACATTTGCGAAGAAGTCTCGTACATCGTCACCGGCAACATCGTCAAACACACGCTTCATCGCGACGTTCAGATCCTGTTCGTCTCCTCCTCGGCATCCTGCCGCGGCGTGATGGCCGAAGGAATCGCGCGTACGATCGCCGGCGACCATTTCGATTTTTACTCGGCAGGTATCGACACCGATCCGCCCGACCCGCGGGCGGTAGCCTTCCTTGCACGCCGGGGAATCGACGTATCCGGACACCAAGCGCAAAAAATCGACGAAATCGGCGATCTCAGCCGATTCAAGGCCGTCGTCGCGATCGGCAAGGAAGCAGCCGCCGCGGTGCCGAAAGTTGGGTTTCGCACGATTCTTCTGGAGTGGGACGTCGAGAGCCCACCGACGGAAACGATCGACGCGGACGATGCATATGCAGCGATGTTCGACGACTTGGTGGACCGAATCACCGACTTGATCCGGGGTCTGCACGGAACCATCGAGACGGAGGTGAGTTGAGGGGCCGGTCGCGGCCGGCGACCTCCGCCGGGGATCGTCGGAGGCTGTTTTTCGGCCCGGAGGGTGCCCGCCGCGAACCGTGACGAGTTCAAGGAGCAACATACGATGGTGAACAAGTTTTCGACGCTGATTCTCTGCTGCCTCGTGGCGCTTGCCGCTTGCACGAAGACCGACCACTCGTCGCGGACGTTCATCCAGAACAAGGGATCGGACACCCTCGTCAACCTGGCCCAGTCCTGGGCGCAGGAGTACCGCAACGTCCGCCCGGATGTCGCCATCGCCGTAAGCGGCGGGGGTTCCGGCACGGGGATCGCCGCCCTGATCAACGGCACGGTCGACATCGCCAACGCCAGCCGCGACATCAAGCCCGAGGAAATGGAAAAGATCCGCAAGGAGCACGGCGTGGAAGCCGTAGAACACGTCGTGGCCTATGACGGGGTGGCTTTCTTCGTCCATCCGAACAACCCCCTGCGCGAGGTCACGATCGAGCAACTCGCCTGCATCTACGGCGAAGGGGGCAAATGCGACACGTGGACATCGCTCGGCGTGGAGGTCCCCGGCTGCTCCGGCCAGGAGATCATTCGCGTCAGCCGGCAGTCGAACTCCGGTACCTACGTGTTCGTCCGGGAGCACGTTCTCGGTAAGGACCGCGACTACAAGCTGGGAAGCCGCGACATGCAGGGCAGCAAGGACGTGGTTGACCTGGTGTCGAAGACTCCGTGCGCGATCGGCTACAGCGGCATGGGCTATGTCACCGATCAGGTGCGCAGCCTGTGCATCGCCCCCAAAGAGGGCGCGCCCTGCGCGGAGCCTACAGCCGAAAACGCCAAGAGCGGCAAGTATCCGCTGTCGCGTCCCCTTTACATGTACACGCTCGGAGAGGCCACCGGAGCGATCGCCGAATACCTCGACTGGATCCGGTCGCCGGCGGGCCAGAAGATCGTCGCCGAGCGTGGCTTCGTTCCTATCCGCTGAAAGCTACGGCGACCGGTGAACGCGGAGTCGGGCAAACCACCGCTCACACGGATCGGTTGGCGCACGAGACTGGCTCGTCTCGGCGAGCCCGTCATCGAGGCGGTGATCCGTGTATGCGGCTTCAGCGCGATCTTCTTCGTGTTCGCGATCTTCTTTTTCGTGTTCAATGCGGGCTCGGACTTCATCCTGCACCGGCTCGACCTCAAGCAGTTTCTCCTGAGTCCCGAGTGGTACCCGACGTCCGTTTCGCACGTCCGTTACGGGACGCTGGCGCTCATTGCCGGTACCGCCAGCGTCACGGGGCTGGCAATGCTCATCGCCGTCCCGTTCGGCCTGGGTACTGCGGTGTTCATCTCCGAGTTCACCAGCGGCTCGCTCAAGGAAGGGCTCAAGATCACCGTCGAGCTTCTCGCCGCGATTCCTTCGGTAGTTTGGGGGTTTATCGGCATTTCCCTCATGAACCCCCTTATCATCAAGCTGTTTCACGCTCCCATCGGCCTGAACGTCCTCAACGGCGGAATCATCCTCGGATTGATGAGCGTGCCCATCATCGTATCGATCGGCGAAGACGCCCTGAAGGCCGTTCCCGACGCCCACCGCGAGGCCTCGATCGCGCTTGGTGCCACGCGCTGGCAGACGGTCTACAAGGTTCTGTTCCCGGCGGCGCGCAGTGGCTTGTTGGCGGCGGTGCTGCTCGGTGTGGGCCGGGCGATCGGCGAGACGATGGCCGTCTTGATGGCCACCGGACATGCGGTTCAGATTCCGCATAGCCCGCTCGACTCCGTGCGCACGCTCACGGCCACGATCGCCGCCGAACTCGGGGAGACCGCCCACGGAAGCGACCACTACCAGGCGCTGTTTGCGATCGGCGTCCTGCTCTTCTTGATCACCTTCGCCGTCAACCTGACCGCCGACCTGCTGGTTCGGGGGGTGCGCAAGCAGTGACCGCAGCGGCGTTTCACGCAACGGCCCCGACGATCGCCAGCCGGCGCAGCGAGCGCTTGGCCGTCGGCCTGCTGGGAATCGTAACGG
>CAZQYE010000170.1:0-1714 GCA_964597375.1 uncultured Myxococcales bacterium | reverse complement strand
CTGCTGATCCTGCCGCTTCTGGCTATCGTCGGTCTGCTCGCCTGGCTCGGAGCGCCGGCGCTGTCGTGGGAGTTCCTCGTCACCGGGCCGACCGCCGGAATGACGGCGGGGGGGATCTTTCCGGCGATCGTCGGAACGATGTGGCTGATTGGAGTGTCTCTGGCGGTCGCGGCCCCCGTCGGCATCCTCGCGGGCATCTATCTGAACGAGTACGCCCGCGACAACTGGGCCACGCGCATCATCAACCTTGCGATCGTCAACCTCGCGGGGGTTCCGAGCATCGTGCACGCTCTGTTCGGCGTCGGGGCGTTCGTCCTGTTCCTTCGCATGGGCACGAGCATTCTTTCCGCATCGCTCACGTTGGCGGTCATGACCTTGCCGGTGATCATTGCCAGCACCAAGGAAGCCCTGGCATCGGTTCCGCTCTCATTCCGTCAGGCTTGTTGGGTGCTCGGCGCATCGCGCTGGCAGACGATCTGGCACGTGGTGCTTCCCAACTCGATTTCGGGGATCCTCACCGGAGTGATTCTTCAGGTGTCCCGGGCCGCGGGCGAGACGGCTCCGATCATGTTCACCGGGGCGGCGTTTTACCTGCCGTTCTTGCCGCAGTCCGTCCACGACCAGTGCATGGCGCTGTCGATGCACCTGTTCACGATCTCCACGCAGGTTCCCGGCGTTCCCGAGCCCCTACCCTACGCAACGGCGTTCGTTCTGCTCGCCCTCGTCGTCATCTTCAATCTAATCTCGATCGTGTTCCGCACCTACCTGCGGTCGCGCAAGAAGTGGTAGGCCGATGACCACCGATAGCTCTCCCGACAAAATCGTCGTTCGCGACCTCTCCGTTCGATACGGCAACAAGGTTGCGCTCGAAGGCATCGACCTCTCGGTGCGCCGCGGCGAAATTCTAGCGATCATCGGGCCCGCGAACGCCGGCAAGACGACGTTTCTCAGCGCGATCAATCGCATGACCGACTTCATCCCGGACTGCCGGGTGTCCGGCACGATCGAAATCGACGGCGAGGACATTCACCGCCTGAGCGACGTGACGGCGCTCAGGCGCCGGATCGGAATGGTGTTTCCCCTCCCCGTCGGCCTGCCGATGTCGATCTACGACAACGTCGCCTTCGCCCCTAGAATGGCCGGCATCCGCGATCGCCGCCGGCTCGATGAGATCGTCGAACGCTGCTTGCGCCAGGCGGCGTTGTTCGACGAGGTAAAGGACCGACTCGGCGATCTCGGCACGAAACTCTCCGGCGGACAGCAACAGCGCCTGACCATCGCCCGGGCCCTTTCCATGCAGCCCGAGATTTTGTGCCTCGACGAGTTCTCGATCGCCGTCGATCCAGTAACCACGATGCGTATCGAAGAGGTGCTCAAGGAGCTCCGCCGCGAGATGACGATCGTGCTGGTGACCAACTTGGTCCTGCAGGCCAAACGCCTGGCGGATCGAACCGCCCTGTTTCTCGGCGGCAAGCTGATCGAGGTCGACCGCAACGAGGTGATCTTCTCGCGCCGAACGGCCGACATGCGCACGTTTCAGTACGTCCAGGGGCTGTTTGGATGAGCAGCGAGCCGAGCGCCGCGATCACGACATCGAACCTACGCCTGTGGTACGGCCAGTTCGAGGCGCTGCGCGGCATCGATCTAGTGGTCCGGCGCGGCATCATCACCGGCCTGATCGGTCCTTCGGGCTGCGGCAAATCGACGCTGCTTC
>CAZQYE010000169.1:0-5108 GCA_964597375.1 uncultured Myxococcales bacterium | reverse complement strand
ATCGAGGTTTCCTCGTCACGTCCCCTCGAGTGTATTGAAATCACTCGCGAGGTCCGGGAAGCGGTTCGCACGTCCGGCATCCGCGAGGGGATCTGTCACGTGATGGCGCTGCATGCGACGGCGGCCGTGATCGTCAACGAGAACGACGACCCGAACATCGGCCTCGACTTGCTCGACGCTCTCGACCGCATGGTTCCCGAGCACGCCGGGTGGCGTCATGACCGCGTCGACAACAACGCCCACGCCCACATCAAGGCTTCGATTCTGGGACCGTCGGAGATGGTGCCGGTCCGCGGCGGAGACCTTCTGCTCGGAACCTGGCAGGGGATCATGGTGGTCGAACTCGACGGGCCGCGTTCGCGGCGCCGTGTTGCGGTCACGGTTCTCGGGTGATCGTGACGACGATCCGGTCGTCTTCTACGCGGACGGGAAGCGACTCGAGCCGCTGGCCGGCCGGCGGACCGGCGACGCATAGGCCGGTGTCGGCCTGGTAGAGAGCACCATGCGTGGCGCACTGGAGGTAGCAGCCGTCTCGGGAGAGAAACTCGTTTTCTTTCCAATCGAGGTTCATCGGAATGTGCCGGCACTCATTGACGTATGCGAGCAGGTTCCCCCGCCACCGGATGACGAATCCCTCCTGTGGCGTGCCGTTCCTGGTAAAGCGGAACTTGCGCGTTTGTTTCTCTCCGAGCGTCGATGCGCGCCCCACGTCGATCGTCCGACTCACACGTGCAGAGTAGCCGCCGCCGTGGTTCTTTGCACCAGCCGGGAGTGCACCGCTCCGTGAACGTTCGGCGCTGGATCGATGCACTGTCCGTGTATCGCGATCCTCGGATCGTTTCGATTCTGTTCCTCGGTTTTTCGAGCGGACTTCCGCTCGCGCTCACCTTCTCGACCTTGTCGTTCTGGCTCAAAGAGGAGGGGCTGACGAACACCGCGATCGGACTGTTCGCCTCCGTGGCGACGCCTTACTCGCTCAAGTTCGTCTGGGCCCCGGTCATCGACCGCGCCAGCCTGCCGTGGTTGACGCGCAAGCTCGGGCGCCGGCGCGGCTGGATCGTGGCCACCCAGATTGCGCTGATGGTGTCGCTGGTTGGACTGGGCGCTACCCACCCGGCGGCCGCCCCCATGAGCACGGCCGTGATGGCCTTGGTCGTTGCCTTTTGTTCGGCGAGTCAGGACATCGTCATCGACGCCTACCGTGTCGAGGTCCTCGACGAGAGCCAGTACGCGGCCGGGGCTGCCGCGATCGTCTTCGGCTACCGCATCGGAATGCTCGTTTCCGGGGCGGGGGCGCTGCTGTTGGCGACCTTCGTCGGTTGGCTGGAGGTCTATGCGACCATGGCGGCTCTGGTTACGGTCGGCCTCGTTACGGTCTTGGTCAGTCGCGAGCCGGCTTCCGGATCGGACTCGCAAAGCTCGGCTGGGACCGGGGCTCCCTCTTCGACCCTGGCTCGGGCCGTACGGTGGGTCCGTGAGGCCGTGGTCGAGCCGTTCCTGGACTTTACCCGGCGGCGCGGGTGGATCGTCATTTTGGCGTTCGTCATGCTCTACAAGTTCGGCGACGCGCTGGCCGGCGTCATGACGAACCCGTTTCTGCTCGAGCTCGGGTTCTCCAAGGCCGAGATCGCCGCGATCGTCAAGACCTACGGCTTGGCTGCGACGCTGGCCGGGGCCGCAGCCGGCGGCAGCCTGCTCAAGGCCACGGGCATGCTTCGCTGCCTGTGGATCTGTGGGCTCCTGCAGATGCTTTCGAACTTGATGTTCGCGGTGCAGGCGGTCGCCGGGCACAGCATCTCGACGCTGACGGTTACGATCGGCCTCGAGAACCTCGCCGGAGGAATGGGAACCGCCGCGTTCGTGGCCTACTTGTCGAGTCTGTGCAACGTTTCCTACACGGCGACGCAATATGCCCTGCTTACCTCGCTCATGTCCGCAGCGAGGACATGGCTTTCCTCTTCGGGCGGCTGGCTCGCCGATCACATGAGCTGGCCGGAGTTCTTCGTGCTCACTACGATCGCTGCCGTACCGGGGCTGGCGCTCCTGTGGCTGCTGGGCCGTCGCGGTGCCGCGGCTCCGGCGTCGGGCGGCTGAGACGGCCGGGCCGCCACGCTGCCACAACCGGGCGGAGCTGCCGCGACGTCGCCGGGCCCGATGCGCTTGCGTGCATCTGTGATCGGAAACGCCGGCGCTCGTGCCGGCGGCCCTTCCGGTGGTGCCAGGACGGTGCACTCCACCGGTGTGTCGTGCGCGGCGTGCGACCAGGCGCCCCCCGCGTGTACGTGGCCCTCGCGCTTACCTGGGCCGGGCGCACCTGACGTGTGTGGTATGCAGATGAGCGTATTGCGGCCGTGCGGCTTGCGACGCCTGTGAACGGGGGCTAGCAGGATGACCCGGCGGCAACGGCGCCGCCGCGCTGCGCCAGACGAATGCCGGGGTTCGATTCGCTAGTGCGCAATCGCGCGGGCGGCCTGGGTGGAGTTGCCAGGCGCCGGCAGGAGACTCGAGGAAGAGGGTCATGCTGAAACAGCTCGATCTTGACAAAATCGCGGCCGGGCTCGCGCCGTGGTTGCGCGGGAAGTTCCCCGACGCCGACGACGTGCGGGTGGAGAACCTCGAGCGGCCGTCTCTGGGGTTGTCGAACGATACGGCGTTGTTCGATGCAGTTCGGGTTCAAGGCGGGCAAGAGGTCCGCAAGCGGCTGGTCGCGCGGATCATGCCGACCGATCGCTTCGTCTTCCCCGAGTACGATTTGGCCCAACAGTACAGGGTCATGCAGTGTTTGGCCAAGACGGACGTCCCAGTGCCTAAAATGCTCTGGTTCGAGGAGGACCCGAGCATTCTGGGGACACCGTTTTTCGTGATGGAGGCGGTGACGGGCGAGGCGCCTTCGGACGTGCCGCCGTACCATTCGGCGGTCGGGATGTGTTTCGAGCTCAGTCCTGCGGAGCGGGCTCGGCTGTGGTGGTCGGGAATCGAAGCGCTCGCGCGCGTGCACCGCGTCGACTGGCGCGGTGTGGGCCTCGATTTCTTGGGTGATCCGAGCGACCCGCGGGATGCCATGGAGCGCGAGCTGAAAGTCTGGCTCGACTACTTCGAGTGGGCGCGCGACGAGGAGCCGCAACCGGTTCTCGATGCGGGAGCGAAGTGGCTTCAGGAAAACCTGCCGACGCCGGCGCGGATGACGCTGTGCTGGGGGGACGCGCGCTTGCCGAACATGCTGTTTCGGGACCTCGAGGTCGTCGCGGTCCTCGACTGGGAGATGGCGTTCATCGGGGATCCGATCGCCGATCTCGCTTGGTGGCTGTTCCTCGATTGGAATCACAGCGACGGGTACGGGATTCCCAGGCTCGAGGGATTCCCGTCTCGTGAAGAGACGATCGCGCGGTACGAGGAGCTGACCGGCACGAAGGTCGAGAACCTGCACTACTACGAGGCCTTCGGGGCGTTTCGTTTCGGCGCGATCATGGCGAAGATGGCGCAGATCATGCGGGCGGCCGGTATCCCGATGCCCACCGAAGATTTTGCGAGCAACAACCCGTGCACCCACAGGCTCGCGGACCTGTTGGGCTTGCCACGGCCGGGTGCGTGAGTAGGAGAGTCGCGACGTGAACGGACGGCTTGAAGGACGGATTGCTTTGGTTACGGGGGCGGCCTCGGGAATCGGAGCTGCAACGGTTCGGCGTTTTCGCCAGGAGGGAGCGAAGGTTTACGGTTTCGACCTCAGCGAGCCGGTTGCTTCCGAGACGGCCCAGGCCGCCGAGGCCATGTGGTTGGGCGACGTACAAGACGAGGCTCGTGTCTCCGAGGTCGTGTCCGACATCGTAACCCGGGAAGGACGGCTCGACATCGTCGTCAATGCCGCGGGAGTCGCCGGGGGAGGCGCGGTTCACATGCTTCCGCTCGAAGAATGGCAGCGCGTCATCGGAGTCAATCTCACCGGTACGTTTCTGGTATGCAAGCACGCCGCTGCGCAGATGCTGTCCCAGCGTTCGGGCAACATCATCAACATTGCAAGTGTCGAGGGAATCGAAGCAACCGAGGGTGGTAGCGTCTACAACGCCTCTAAAGGTGCCGTGATTCTGCTTACGAAGAACATGGCGATCGATTACGGTCGCCTGGGCCTGCGGGTCAACTGTATCTGCCCTGGGTTCGTCGACACCCCACTTACGGGTGTCGTGTTCAAGCAAGAAGGCATGGAAGAGTACCTCGAGCGCTTCACCGATGCGCACCAGCTCGGCCGCGTTGCGCAGCCTGAGGAAATTGCGGCAGCGGCCGCGTTCCTGGCGTCCGACGATGCCTCGTTCGTAACAGGACACGCGTTGGTCGTGGACGGAGGGTTCACGGCCGGCAGGCGGCTCGGCTTCGCCAAGCTGATGGGACTCGAATAACGGTGACGAGGCCGCCGTCCAGTCGGGAAGGGACGGTGCGGTCGAATCCACGGTGCCCCGCCGAATGGGAACCCCACCGCGCCACCTGGATGGCCTGGCCGAGCGACGAGCGGCTCTGGGAGCACCATCTCGAACCGGCATGCAGGGAATACGCGGAGTTCTGCCGGGTGCTGGCAGGCGGGTCTCGGCCCGAGCGGATCGAACTCCTGGTTCGGAACCGTCGGGTTCGCGCAGCCGCAGCGGAGTATCTCGAAGGACTCGACGTCGGCTTTCACGAGGCCGCCTATGGCGATGTGTGGTTGCGCGACACCGGACCCGTGTTCGTCGTCGAGGCGGATGGAGAACTTTCGGCCCTGCGCTTTCAGTTCAATGGCTGGGGCGGCAAGTATCATTTTCCCGATGACGACGGGGTTGCCCGGGCGGTTGCTTCGATCGCCGGCCGCCGGCTGCGGGAAGTGCCGCTAGTGTGCGAAGGCGGCGCGCTCGACGTGGACGGCCAGGGCACTTGCCTGACGACGGCGAACTGCGTTTTGCACACCAATCGAAACCCCAATGCCGACGCGGCGCACGTTGAGGAGCTGTTCGCCGAGTTCCTCGGCATCGACCGTGTGATCTGGCTCGCGGGTTGCCTCGCCGGAGACCACACGGACGGCCACGTGGATACCCTAGCGCGTTTCGTCCGGCCGGGGACGGTGGCGTGCATGACACCGTCGTCAC
>CAZQYE010000168.1:0-5147 GCA_964597375.1 uncultured Myxococcales bacterium | reverse complement strand
AGACGTACCTGCGCGTCGTCGAGCGACTGTCCGCGGTCTGTCCGGGCCTCATGCCATCGGAGTGCGTCGTCATCGAAGATACCCACGCCGGGCTCCAGGCCGCGCGACGTGCGGGAATCGCCACGATCGCCGTCACCAACAGCTACCCCGCGGCCGAGCTCGACGCCGACCTCGTCGTCGGCAGCCTCGAGGAGCTGAGCCGCGAGCGCTGCCGGTCGCTTGTGAGCGAGGGGAGATGAGAGCGACATGAGCGAAGCAAGCCAAGACAAGCGGCGCCTGCTCGAAGAAATCGGGCGCATGCACGACCATTTCGTCGAGCTGATGAACGAGCGTCTCGAAGAAGTCGAGGCGAGCGATCTCGAGCGCTACTTTGCGTTCATGAGCAATCTCGTCACCAAGCTCGAGCAGCGGGACAAGACGCTGCGGGACGCAGCACGGGAGATGGTGGCGGAATCCGCTTCGTGGGTGATGGCCGAGCTGTCGCGGGGGTGAAAGGAAGCCCGGACGCGGCGCCCTGCTGCCGCGCAGTAGGGGGACCGGTGGAGTCGAAACGCGGTAGGCGCGCTTGCCGGCCCGCTCAGCGCGCCAGTGGGACCGGCACCCGATAGAGCCGGCGGCCACGTACGACCGATAGAAGCACGTTGTGGCTGTTGCGCAGCGTCGCCAGGCGCCGGCGAAAGTCGTCGGCGTCTTCGATTTCTCGTCCACCGATCGCCGTGATCGCATCCCCCGGCCGCATGCCGATCTCGGCAGCCGGTCCGCCGGGACGCACCTCGGTGACGACGACGCCGCCCGAGCGAGCGCTGCGAACCCGGACGCCGAGAGCGGTCCAGGCGAACCGATCGATGACCTCGTTGGGCAGCGCCACCAGCCGCAGCTCCACCGACCGCGTCCGGCCGTCGGTTGCGACCGTGAGCCGCAGCTTGTCCCCCGCCGCGAGGCCCCTCAGGTGGCGTGCGAACGCTGCCGCGCTGTGCACTTTCTCGCCCTCGACGCGCACGACGATCTGTCCCGGCTCGAGCCCCGCACGGTCCGCCGGGCTGCCCGAGTCCACACTGGCGATCAGAACCCCCGCGCCCGGCGCGACTCCGAAATGGAAGGCGAGGTCCGGGGTGAGATCCTGCACCGCGATTCCCACCCATGGCGGCTTGACGCCTCCCTGGAGAATCTGATCGACGATGTTGCGGACCCGGTAGACCGGAATGGCGAATCCAATGCCTTCGCCTTCGCGGTAGATCGCCGTGTTGATGCCGAGCAGCTCCCCGAGGACGTTGATCAGCGGCCCGCCCGAGTTGCCCGGATTGATCGACGCGTCGGTCTGAATGAAGTCGTGGTAGACGATGTCGCCCGCCTGAATCGTACGACCGACGGCGCTCACGACGCCCACGGTGACCGTATGGGATAGGCCGTACGGGTTGCCGATTGCGATGACCGTTTCGCCGATGAGGATCCGGTCGCCCTTTGCGAACGGGATCGTGGGCAGCGGCTTGTCGGTCTGCACCTTGAGGACCGCGAGGTCCGAGTCCGAGTCCGCGCCGATCAGGCGTGCCGTGTATTCGCTGCCGTCCACCATCAGGACGCGGATGTTGGAGGCGCGGACGATGACGTGCTCGTTGGTGACGATGGTGCCGTCGCTGCGAACGATCACTCCCGAACCGAGCGATGTGCGCTTTTGAGGAGCTCTGCGCGGCAGGCTCCGGCCGAAAAAGTCCGAAAAGAAATCGTCGAACAACGGATTGCCGCTCAGCGGAAGGCGCGGGCGGAACGGGGCCTCGACGATCGTTTCGGTGTAGACGTTGACCACCGCCGGACGCGCCTTTTCCGCGGCTCGCACGACCGGCGTGCGCCGGGCGTCCCCGGCCCGGGACGCGACGGGGCGGGCTAGAGCGACGGCAAGGAACGCCAGAACGATCCCCGCAAGCGACACTCGGATCCGCCCGGCTTCGTGACGGCTGGTCATGTTTGGCATGGGGTCAAGTCGATCCTTCGCTCGGCCAGGTCCGCGGCGTCGATGCGGACGCGCTGGCGCATGCCGATATGGACGGCGGCCGCGGACGTCCGGCTATGCAGCTCCATCCGCTCCTCGACGAACTCGTAATACTCGCTCAACCGTCCGGCCGGGACAAACCCCTCGATCCCAATGTCGTCGAGCTCGACCCAGTATCCGCGGCGATCGACGCCGGTCACGGTGCCCGAAAAACTCTCGCCGAGATGGTGCTGGGCGTAGAGGACGGCCGCCGCCCGCTCGATGTCACGTTCGGCGTCCATCGCGCGACGCTCGCGCTCGGAGCAGTGCACCGCGGTTGGCTCGAGTTCGGCAGGCGTTCCTACTCCGCTCCGGTCGCCCGCGAGAAGCCGGCAAAGCTGGCGGTGGACGACGAGGTCGGGGTAGCGGCGGATCGGTGAGGTGAAGTGGGTGTAGCACGGGCTGGCGAGACCGAAGTGCTGGGCTTTGTAGGCGCTGTACCGGGCTTGTTTCATCGCCCGCAGGCACATCGTGTGTACCAGCCGTTCGAACGGTTTCCCGCGCGCTCGTTCGAGCACGCGCGCGAAGGCGGCCGGCTCGGCCAGGGCGCCGTCGCGTTCGAGGCGCAGTCCGAGATAGGAAAGGCGCGCTGCCAGCGTGGCGATCGACTCTTCGTCGGGCGGCTCGTGTACGCGATAGATCAACGGCATCCGCGCCTCTTCGAGGATCGCAGCGACCGCCTCGTTGGCCGCCAGCATGAGTTCTTCGATGATCCGGTGGGTTGCCAGCCGCAGCCGCCGCCGGATCGCCGCGGGGGATCCGTCTTCCCCGACCTCGACCTCGAGTTCGGGGATGTCGAGGTCGATGGCCCCTCGCTGCATGCGCCGGCGGTGCAGCAGCGCGGCGACGGCCTGCAGATCGGCGAGCGCCTCTCCAATCTCGGTCCGGTCGCCAGAGTCGAGCAGTTCCTGGGCTTCCTCGTACGCGAGTCGGCGCCGGCTGCGTACCAGCGCACGCTCGGCACGGCGGCCGGTGACCCGGCCGAGGCCGTCGACTTCGAGTACCACGACGACCGCCAAACGCGGGCGCCCGGGCCGCAGGCTTGCGAGGTCCGAGGACAGGGCCTCCGGCAACATCGGCGAGCAGGTTCCCGGGAAGTAGACGCTGGTTGCGCGATCGAACGCTTCGGCGTCGAGCACCGTTCCCGGACGCACGTAGTGCGATACGTCGGCGATCGCGACCGTGACTCTGTACCCGCCTTGTGTCCGCTCCACGCCGACGGCGTCGTCGAAGTCGCGGGCATCGGCCGGATCGATCGTGACGAGCAGGCGATCGGAGAGATCGAGGCGCTCGCCGGCATTGCCCGGCTCGTGGAACTCGGCCGCCTCGCGCTCGGCTTCGGGCGAGAAGTCCATCGGAATGCCCATCGCGCAACAGACCGCCGCGATCTCCGCAGGCAGCGTTCCGGAGCGGCCGAGGGGGCGATCGATGCGCACGGTCGGGCCACGCGCTGCGGTAGGATAGTCCACGATGTCGGCGACGTAGAGCTGGCTGTCGGCCTCGCCGGCCTCGGGGTTTTCGACCGACGCCACGTAGCCGCCACGCGCCGACCGGGGAAGGAAGGCGGAACCGCCGTGGCGGCCGCGCACGATGGTTCCCACCATGCGGCGCGTGCGGCGCTCGAGCACCGCCTTGACCGTGCCACGGCGTAATCCGCGGCGCGTATACGGAGAGGCTTCCACCAACACTCGATCGCCGTCCATCGCTCCGGCCAGCGCGCCGCGTGGCAGCGCGACCGGTGCGTCCGGTTCGTCTGGGACGACGATGGCGCGACCGCGACGCCCCATGCGAACCGTCCCGGTCACCATGCCCAGACGTTCGGCGAGGGCCACGCGTCCCTTACGCGTGCGCACCACGACGCCACGGGCCGCGAGCGCGTCGACGGCGGACTCGATCTCGTTCTTGCCGACGCCGAGGCGTTCGGCGAGGCGGTCGATCTGGGAATGGATGCGCTTTGCACGCCGCAGCTCGGCGACGATCCGGCGCCGCACCGGCAGCTGGCGGTCTTCGGTCACTCGAGCTGCTTCATGCCTCGATCAGGACGCAGGCCGCGACGACGGAGGTCCAAAGGCCGTCCTTTCCGCAGCGCGCGGACTGCGAGACGTTCGTCGTCTTGACGATCTGTCCGCTGAGGCGCCAGAAATCACGGCGTTCGTCGTAGCTCTTGTCCGGATCGAACGGCAGGTTGAGAATCGTTGCAAGCATCTGGGCGGCCAAATCCTCGGCGTAGTCTCCCGCCTGCTCGTCGGTCTGCCCGAAGGCGTGGTGCTCGCTCAGATAGCCGTACATGCTGCGGTCCCGCGGGATCGCCACGCCGACCGACGCCGCTAGGTGCCGGTGCGGTTCGTTGCTCTCGGCCCGGCTCAAGACCGTGTAGACGATCTGCCCGGGCGTGAGCAGGCGCAAGCCCTCGGCACGCGACACGATCTTGCAGTGCGGCGGGAAAATGCTCGAGACCGTGACGAGGTTGAACTGCGCGATACCGGCGTGCCGCAGTGCGAGTTCGAACGACGCCAGCCGCTCTCGGTGGCGGCCGACGCCCTTGGTCAAAAACGCCTTGGTCGGGATCATTCCAGTCGTACGGACTCCTCGTTCAAAGAAATACCGGCGGCTCGAACTGCCCGAACACGTCGCGCATGGCGTCGGAGATCTCTCCCAAGGTGGCGTACACCCTCACGGCGTCGATGATGGCCGGCATCAGGTTGTCGCTTCCTCGCGCCACCTCGGAGACCCGGGCGAGTGCGCGGGACACGGCGTCGTTGTCGCGCCGCTGGCGCAGATCGGCGAGTCGTTCGACTTGGCGCGCCTCGACCGCCGGGTCGATCTTCAGCAGTTCGGGCTGCTCTTCCTCCTCGATCTGGAACTCGTTCACGCCGACGACGATCTGGTCCTTGCGTTCGACGGCCTGCTGCCACGCGTAGGCGGACTGCTGGATCTCCCGCTGCTGGAATCCGCCCTCGATCGCCTTGACGGCGCCCCCGAGGTCGTCGATCTTGGCGATGTACTCGGTCGCGCGGGCTTCGATCTCGTCGGTCAGCGCCTCGACGAAGTACGAGCCCCCGAGCGGGTCGATCGTGTCGGCCGCACCCGATTCGTGGGCGATGATCTGCTGGGTCCGTAG
>CAZQYE010000167.1:0-5184 GCA_964597375.1 uncultured Myxococcales bacterium | reverse complement strand
CCCGTCGGCGACACCCTAGACAACAAGCCGAACGTCAGTTCCCCGTCCTCGCGCTTGTAGTCCGCCCAGGTGATGATCTTGTCGTCGCTCATCACCATGTGCTTGGAGATCGGGATGATCGCGTACGCTCCCTTGTCGTTGCCGTAGTCCACGTCGAGTCCGAGCACGCTCGCGTCGTCGGCGAACGAGTGGCAGTTGCCGCACACGGGAAGATCGTGGAGCACGATCGGGGGCGCCGTCTCCGAATCGACGGTCCCAAAACGCCAGCGGATACGCGAGGGATCCTGCACGGCCGACAGGAACGGCAGAGGAACTTCGCGGTAGAAGATCGCGTCTCCTACCTCGTCTTTCGACGTCCGAATGTGGATTCGGCCCGCAGACAGGACGCGGTCCGGCTCGCGCCGGTCGACACCGGCGACCACGACCTCGGCGTCGCGCTCGAGCGTGCGTTGCTTGATCTCGCTCCACTCGTCTTTGCTGGGCCGCCAGCGCTGCTCTTCGGCGATGAACCTGCGCGTTTCCCCGTCGTCGAAACGAACGAGAACGAACCAGCGGTCGGCCCGGCTTACCGAGTCCTTCCACAAGAAGGTGGGCGCTACGATGTCGGGAGGAAACAGGGTCTGGTCCTGGGGATAGCGGATGGTCAGCGCGGCGTCGTCGACCTTCGCTAAGGCCGCATCGAGCAGCGACGTCGCCTCGGGCGCCCGGTCACCGCCGCAGGAGGCCGCCGCAATCCCCAACGCCAAAACGACAACGACGAAGGCGGCACGAAGGGGCATGCGCATGCCCGCTGACTACACCCGGCGCTCGTGCGGTACAACCGCCACCGCCTCGGCCTCGCAAAGCAGCTCGGGCCGGCAAAGCGGCGCCTCGACGAGCGCGTTGGGGAACCCCTCGAAGGCACGCTCGGCAAACACGGTTTCCACGACACCGGCATCGGCGGGGTTCTTGACGTAGGTCACGACGGATACCAGGTCGGAGAACCCGGCACCCTGCCCTGCCAGCAGCGTCTCGATGTTCTCGAGCATCCGCTCGGCTTGGCGGCGCGGATCCCCCACGTGAACCGTCTCGCCACGTTCGTTGATGCTGGCCGTGCCGGAAACGTACAGGGTCGTCTGGTTTGCATCGGTCACGCGCAGCCCACGCGAGAAGTCCGAACCGTAGGCCCAGGCCTCGTTGAGCGTGGGGGTCGACATGACGCCAACCGCCGGCGCCGGATCCGAGCGAACGGCACAGAGCGCCATCGAGAAATCGTGCGCCGCGCCGACGGGCGCCCCACCGACGCCCGTGCTGGCCGGCTTGACCTCGATTCCCGTGTCACGGAAGAACGCTCGGCGCGCCCGGTTGAATTCATCGTAGTCCCGATCGATGTCGCGCAGGAAGATCCACGTACGCACGACGTCCGTAAACACCATCCCAGCGGCTTCGACCAACTGCTTGGCCGCCTCGAACATCGCGTAGGCTTCCTCGAAGGCGCCCCGCCCCCGGCCCGCTACGTTCGCCGCACGCAGCATCGTCTGGTTGCCGGCGCGCACGACCTGTCCTGCGGGCAAGGCGCATGTCGGGCACGAACAAGCCGTCCGAGCCGGCACCGAAATCACCGAGGCGGCGGCCGGTCGCCGAGGCAGCATGGCCGTTGCCATCACCGTGAGAGCGCTCCCGCCGATCGGCGGCTGCTCGATCCACACCGGTTCGGCCGGCGCGTACGCCAAGCCCGCCGCGTCGAAAACGCTGCGGCGAGCACCAGCCACCGGCCCGTAGTCCCGGCCGATGTCCCGTAGGAAGACGGTTTCACCGGTGAGGATGGCGCCCGCGGCCTCGGCGGCGAGCGCATCACACAACCCGTCGTAAACGGCCTGCGCCTGCTCGGCCGCACCAGGCGATGGATCGTCGGGCCGGCAAAGCAGGTGCACCTCGTCCCACAGGACACCGCTTATCCGGCGCACCAAAGCGGTGTCACCGCGACTTGCAAGCTTTAAGTTGGAACGGCAAGAGCGCACAAAAACCCTCTTCGGATTGAGCGCAACTCTCCGAGGTTGGGCGCGCTCGACAATTGATTATCCGCGGCGATTCTCCGGATTGTCAACCTGCGTGCCGGCGGCGCAGGCTCCCCGGCGCGGCAATCGCCCGCGAACCCCCGCAGACAGCAACAAACAACGCAAAGCACGCTCCTTCGCCCGACCACGCAGAAAAAAGCCCCCGGTGGCTGGTGCCGCCGGGGGCTTTCCACGCGAAAGGTCGCCTCAGCCTAGAACAGTGGGCTGCAACCGCCGACCGCCGGGTTCTTCAGTAGGAACGTTCTCGTCGAGTAGGTGTTGCCCGAGAAGCAGTTTCCTACGCCGTTGGGACCGAAGTCGACGATGAAGATCATATCTGCAGCCGCAAAGGCGAGCGGATGCGGCACCGGATTGGTGCCGTTGTTTATGAACTTGTTGTTCATCACGACGTTCCGATCGGGATACGGCTCGACCACCGGAGGAACGACGTTACAGTCGAAAGAGCCGCCTGATGTCGCGATGCAGTAGTCGATGATCGTAATGCCGAAGAAGTCGTTGTTCTCGACCGTGTTGCTCTTGACCAGGATGTCGTCCGCACCGAGGATCAGAATGCCGCCGCCGGGCGGGATGTCTGCCGCCATCGACCCCGGCGGCGCCGTGTTCGGAGCGTTGTTGTCGTGGATGTAGTTCTTCTGGACCTTCCAGAACCCGTTCGTCGGCAACGGAGGCAGGCCCGCCGCAGACGGATGGTACAGGCCGAAGCCGACGGAGTTGTTGTACGCCTCGTTTTTCTTCACGTCGACGCCGTTCGAGACGGTCACCTCGATGCCGGTGGGGCTCGAGTGCGCAACGTTCTTGATCACGCGGACGTTTTCGGACGCCTCGACCCACATCGCGCTGTCCTCGGAACCGTAGGACACGTTCTTCTTGACCATGCCCTTAACGGACAACGTCGGCCAGATCCCGTTTTCGAGGTTGTCGATCGACTCGTTCTTGAGGATCTTGAAGTTGTTGACGTAGCGCAGGTGGATGCCGTTGTTCTGGAATCCCTGGACGGTGAATCCCTTGATCAGGAATCCTTCGATGTTCGGGTCGCCGGGGTTGGGCGGCTCGACCAGGATGCCGTCTTGCTGCGAGCCGTCGCCTAGAATGATGACCTTGCCCGTGTCGCCGGGAGCCTTCTTGTCCACCTTGGCGATCATCTTGAGCGACTTGTTGACGACGACCGCGTGCGGGCTACCCGTCTCGGTGTAGGTCCCCGGGAAGACGACGATCTTGTCGCCATCGGAGGCGGCGTCCACGGCCGCCTGGATCGAATCACCAGGGTTGACTTTCCAGGTCTTGGCCATGGCCGTCGTCGACGGCAGAAGGGCCGCGACCCCGAGTGCCAGGCCAACGGACAAGCTAGCGCGAAATACTTTCATCGGTCCCTCCCGAGGGGCTCTGTAGGCGGCAAGACTTCGTTTCCTCCGGCAATCGCGGGGGCATCCAGCGGGGATTTTATGAGACCAGCCAGAGTAGTGTCAAGGATTTTTCCCTTGCCAACGCGACTAAGGGAGTTCCCTGGACACGAAACACCCAGTTGGGGGATGGATTTCGCTCCCCCGGCGGCCTCCGGCACCGTCGCACCGCCCCCTTCCCCGTCACCGGCTGCCGCTTGGATGGGGGTAACGAGCGCGCACGGTGTCGCCTGCGGCCGTGCGCCGCTGCCCGCCGCCGGGCTTGACGGGCCGGTGACCGACGCGCAATGGTAGGGCCGTGAGCCGCCGCACACGGAGGTGATCTGCATGAAAGTTTCCGACTGGACGCTGGCGGCGGTGCTCGCGACGTTCTCCCTCCTCCTGACGGCCAACAGCGGCATGGCCGCCGGCACCTCCTTCGAAGAGCGGTTCGAGACGTACGCCGCCGGATCGAACCTCGACGGCCAGGGCGGCTGGAGCGGACAGACCAACCAGGGCACGGCCACCGAGATGCCGGTCACCGCCGGCTCCTTCCTGCAGACCGGTCAGGTCCTCAATACTCGCGCGATTTCCCAGGCTGACCGCATCCACCAAATCGGCCATGACCTGCCGGTTCTTTCGAGTAGCGTCGTCTCGACGTTTTCGGTCGACGCGTACGCGCTGAGCGATTCGATCAACACCGGCATTGGAATCGGCGAGAACCCATCGCCCGGCCCCGAAATCGCCTCGGCCGGCGGCTTCTTTGCCGACTACAGAGCAAACTGGGCCTACGCGGCAGGCGGGTGGTTCCTCGATCTGCGTGGGATTGCCGGCTCCTCCGACACCAACATCTTTCGTCTCAACACCGGAACCGGCAAGCGCGTAACGCTCGAGATCGTCGTCGACGGTCCGGCGGGGGTCATCTACGGGCGGCTCTACGACGGAGCCGCGGTTCTCACAACCGACAGCCGTCCGATCACCGCCGAGCAGATCGCCGCCATCGACGCGGTGGCTATCTTCAGCGACCGGAGCCTATCCGGCCGCGCCGGCGTCGAGTTCGACAACATCCGGTTGACGACGACCGGCGGCGCCCTTCCGAGACCCTGCGGCGACGTCGACAAGACCGGCGCGGTAACGGCAACCGACGCCCTGGCCGTGCTCAAGGCCGCCGTAGGACAACCGGTCGCCCTGCAGTGTCCGTACCCTGCCCAGCCGCTGCAGACCGGCCAGAGAACTTGCCACGACGCGGCTGGAGCACAGCTGTCCTGCTCAGGAACGGCACAAGACGGGGAGCTACAGCTTGGCGCCACTCGCAGCTTCACGGACAACGGCGACGGGACGATCAGCGATGATGCGACCGGCCTCACCTGGGAGAAGCTGTCCGACGACGGCTCGATTCACGACATGGACGACACCTACACGTGGACCGGCGCCTTCGGTAAGATCGCCGCTCTCAATCAGGCCGCGTTCGCCGGCCACAGCGACTGGCGCTTGCCCAACGTGCGCGAACTCGAAACGCTGCGCGACTTCGACGCCGCGGGTCCACCGGTCGTCGCGGTCCTACGTCAGCCGTGTGCGCCGGGGACGACAGTCCTGGACGGAAGCTGTACGGCGAGCGGAGCCTATTGGAGTTCGACCACGGGCGCCGGCGATCCGACTCGCGCGTGGGCGGTCTCGTTCGCCACCGGCGCAACCAGCCCCGACGACAAGGGTGCCAGCTACTACGTGCGCGCCGTCCGCGGGGGAGA
>CAZQYE010000166.1:0-5191 GCA_964597375.1 uncultured Myxococcales bacterium | reverse complement strand
CTTCGAAGGCTGGGCCGGCGGCCGCCGAGGCACAGAGCATTCGCTCGGCGTTGCCGACGACGATCTCGCCGTTGGTGCCCAGATCGATCAGTGCCACCGGTTCGTCACTTTCGTGCATGGCGGTGGCGAGGATTCCAGCTAGAACGTCGCTTCCGACGAAGCCCCCTAGGCACGGCAGGAACTCGAGGTCTGGACCACTGGTGGTCGGCCATCCGAGTTGGGCGGCGGGCACTCGGGCGAGACCCAGCCGGTCCGACTTGAACGGCGCGACCGCGAGGTTCGAGACGTCGAGGCCGCAAAACAAATGATGCATTACGGTATTGCCTACGGCGACGATCGATTCGATCTGCTCGGCGGCGCTCTCGGCGTCGGCCAGTAGGCGCGCGATGAGCCGACCCGTTGCACTGCGCACCAGGTGGGCGAGCCGGCGGCGACCACCGGCCTCGAGTGCGTGGCGAACCCGGCTCATCAAGTCGCTTCCGTAGGCCGCTTGCGGATTGAGCGCCGACGCCGAGGCCAACACCGAGCCCGTCTGAAGGTCGAGGAGCTGCGCCACGATCGTCGTCGTTCCGACGTCGATGGCAATGCCGAGTCCCGGGCGCGGCTCGAAGGCGAAGTGGGACTCGTCGGCCAGGATCGGCATGCAAAACTGCTCGATCTCGAGCGTGATGGGCGTCGATACGGTAGCGCAGCAGGCCAGCCGCCATCCGTTGGCGATCTCTTTGTGGCTGAGTAGTGAGCGTTCCCGCGGCGTTGGCGGGAGTGATCCGCTTTGGAGCCTCACGCGGCAGCGCCGGCAGTGGCCGCGGCCGCCGCAGGGAAATTCGACGCCGTGACTCAACAGGACGTCACGCAGCGGCGTTCCAGGCGCCACTTCGATCGTGTGTCCAAGCGGATGGAGCTGGACGGAGATCCGGTCGCTCACGGCTTCGAACTCGACTCCCGCGCGACTTTACTATTTTGGTGCGGCCAGGGGGAGCGCTCGGCCGGCCGAATCGCCTGCCGCGCGTTCGGACAGCAACGAAGGGCAACTTTAGTGGGAGACGTGCCTGCACAAATCCCGTGGCACGAAGGGAAGTGGTCGCGCCACCGGGAAGCCCGCACTCAGAGTGCAACGCTCGGCTGACAGGGTCGCGGCGAAACGTGCCAGGGACGTGCATCACCCTGCGCGCTCGGCAATGATGAAGGAGCCCAACGGTACGATGGGACCGCCGTGATCGTCCTCGATGACATTCCCTTTACGCTCGAGACCGCTGATGTCCTCGAGCGGCTACATCTCGACGAGAGCAGCCAGTACTCGGGCGAGGTTGCCGCGATCGTCGAGCGTGCCGTCCCACTGGCCCGACCGCGGGCCGCGTACCGGGTTGGTTTCGTGCACGAGAGGGACGCCGAGGCAGTGGTGCTGGCCACCCGTCCGCGCTCTGCCGAGGCCGTCTGCGAACAGGCGCTGCACAACGGCCAGGTGCAGCCATTGGGACGGAACGCGGGCGCGGCGGACCGGCCTGCGCACCGGGTGCGCTTTGCCAGCCGCGCCCTCAGTCGCAACTTGCGCGAGGTCGAGCGGGTGTTCGTGTACGTGGCGACCTGCGGGCCTGAACTCGATGAGATTGCTGCCGGCGACGTGTTTGCCGAGTTCGTGCGCGATACGGTTAAAGAGCTCGCCCTGTGGGCCGCGCTAGCGCACCTTTACGATCACTTGACGGCAACCTTTGGCCTGACGACTCTGGCCAGCATGAACCCGGGTTCTGGCGACCAGCGCGTATGGCCGATCGAGCAACAACGCGACCTGTTCGAGTTCGTTGGCGACGTGACCGGATCGATCGGCGTCGCCCTCACCGACAGTTGCATGATGCTTCCGAACAAGTCGGTGTCTGGGGTGTTCTTTCCCTCGCACGAGGGTTTCGAGAACTGCCACCTCTGCCTGCAAAAGCGGTGCCCCAACCGGCGTGCGGCCTTTGACCCACGCCTATGGGAGCGGGTCTTTACGGCCGAGACCTAGCCTATATTGGGCCGCGGGCGGCACTGCCCTCCGAGACCTACCACTGTCACGCGAATGGACCGCGGCCGTCGCTGTTCCCCGGGCTGTCGGGCCGCCGATTTTCCCTCTCGGGCGCAGCGACCCGGCGTTTGGGCGGACCAGACCTGGGAGCGGGCGGCAGGCGCGGTCAGCAGCTACCGGGAAAGTGCTCGCGGTTCCAGCGCATACGTTCGTCGAGCATCGCCAGATAGTTCTGCCGGGGAATGTAGTTGGCCGCAGTATTGCCGGTGCCCAGACAGTAGCCGGTTCCCTCGGCTGCACACACTTCGAGAATCTCGCGCACGCGCGCCCGCACTTGCTCTTCGCTCCCGCGGCCGAGTAGGTCCATGTCCACGCCGCCTAGGATGGCCGTACGCTTTCCCCACCGCCGGTAGGCCTCTTCGACCGGTAGGATCTTGTCTTCGAAAGAGTGCTTGGCGTCGATGCCGACCTCGTCGAGGAGATCGTCCATCAACTCGTACATGTTGCCGCACGAGTGGAACACGAACAGCTTGCCCGCCTCGTGAACGGCTGCACTGATTCTCTTGTAGTAGGGAATCACGTGGCGGCGGATGACGTCGGGCGATACCAGAGTGCCGCTGAAGAAACCAAGATCGTCGGACAGGCACACGAGTTCGACGTTGTCGATCGAGGCAACCTGCGCCGCGGTCCCGACGGCTAGCTCCCCCACCCGCTCGAAGATCGCAGCGACCAGGTCCGGCGCATCGTGCAGGGCGTAGCAGAACGGCTCGAGCCCCATGAGCCAAGTCGAGTGCTCGAACACGCCGCCGTACATGAAGGCCGAGACCTTCATGCCGTCGGGTACCGTGCTGCTCAGGTACTCCAGGCCCGCATGGCTAAGCTCGCTCTGCTTGGGCCAGGGGTAGCTCTCGAAGTCCTCCCAGTTCTGAATCGGGCCGCTGGTTTCGTCTTGCCAGTAACGCTTGCCGTCGGGCCAGTTCTGGGCGCCGGCCGTGTCGCGGCCGGTCTGAAAGTTCCGCCGCAGGCTGAATCCCGAGACCATGAATACGTAGTCGTACCCGACTGTGCGGCAAAACCGCACGTACATGTCGATCGACTTCATCAGACCTGGCAAGTCGGCGTCGTTTAGGTCGACGAGCGGCTGCTCGATGTAATGGTGTAGGTTTACGGGGAACTTCTCCTCGAGCACCGCTTCGACCATGCCGGGGTCGGCGAACAACTCGAACATCGGAACCGGCCCCGGAGGTCCCTGACGCAGGATCGTACGGCGAAGGTTTTCAAAGTTCGGCTGGTATTCCATCGGCGTCTCCTAGGCCGGTGTGGACTCAAGCCGGCCGCACTCCCCGCTCCGGCAGGTCGAGTAGCCGGCGTGCCAGCGTGACGGCCTGCGAGGCATCCTCGCCGTAGCCGTCTGCTCCGATCTCGCGGGCGAACGTTTCGGTGACGGGCGCGCCGCCGACCATCACGCGCAGGTTGCCCGATGCGTCGGCGCTACGCAGCACTTCGACGGTCCGGCTCATTGCCGGCAGCGTCGTGGTCAGCAGGCTCGACAGGCCGACCAAGCGGGCGCCGCTTTGGTGGACTGCTTCGACGAATCGCTCGGGAGCGACGTCGGCGCCAAGGTCGACGACCTCGAAGCCGCTTCCTTCCAGGAGAATGCCGACCAGCCGCTTGCCGATGTCGTGGAGGTCTCCCTGCACGGTTCCCAAGACGACCTTTGCCACCGGCTCGCAGTCGCTCGCCGCCATCAACGGCCGCAGGATCTCGACCGAAGCCGACATGGCGCGAGCGGCAACGAGCAGTTCGGGGACGAAGTACTCCCCGCGACTGAAGCGGTCTCCGACTTCTTCCATACCCGGAATCAGCGCGTCGGCGAGAATGCGCTGTGGCGGAACGTCGTCGGCGAGTGCCGCCCGAACGGCAGCCGTCGTTCCCTCGGTATCGCCCGCCACGACCCGTTCCCTGATCGTGGAAATGTCCAACTGCTGCGTCCTCCCTAGATCGCGTGGAGTTGGCGGCCGGACGATTATCGCGGGCCGGCCAACGTGGTGCAACGGGGTCGCGGCCGCATCTTGCCTCAAAGGCCCTGGCTGTGCACGATGGGCTGGAGCGGGACGACATGCCGGAGGACCTCAACACTGCCATCGTCGAGCTCGCGCGCCAGGACGTGCCACGGCTGATCGAGCGCAAGCTCGACCAAGGGGAGGATCCACTGTCGATTCTTTCCGAATGCCGCGAGGGAATGTCGCTCGTCGGCCAGCGCTTCGAGGCCGGCGATTACTACCTGGCCGAACTGTTGCTCGCAGCCGAGATCTTCAAGGCGGCCGTCGCACAGCTTACGCCGCACCTTCCCTCGAGCACCTCCCAGCACTCGGCCGGTAAGGTCGTTCTGGCTACGATGCGCGGCGACATCCATGACCTCGGCAAGAACATCGTCGCCACGTTGCTGCGCGCCCACGCGTTCGAAGTGCACGACCTCGGCGTCAACGTGGAGCCGGCGGCGCTCGTCGAGGCGGTTCGCAGGGTCAGGCCCGAGTTCGTGGGGATGTCGGTGCTGATCACCACGGCGTTCGAGAGCATGAAACAGGCCTGCCGCCTGCTCGCCGATGCCGGCCTGCGTGATTCGGTCCGCGTCATGATCGGAGGAGGCGTGACCACCCCGGAGCTGCGCGAATGGCTCGGCGCCGACTTTCAGACGCACGATGCCGCGGCGGGGGTGTCGTACTGCCTGGCCGAGGTCGGCCAGCGCACAGGCCGGAGCAATGACGTCTGACGAGCGCGTGTGGGCGGCGATCCGCCTCGAAACGCCGGACCGCGTGCCTCTGGTCCCCTCGCTGTTGCCCGAACCGGCGGCCACGCTGTGCGGGATTTCCCAGGCGGAGGTCGCCGCCGACGTCGAGGCCGCCGTCGGTGCGGTATTTCGCGTATTCGACGAGTACGGCGGCTGGGACAACCCCTATCCGGCTCCCTATACGCCGCTTCAGCTTCAGGCCGGCGGGACGTTTCCGCTGCGCATGCGCATCCCTGGCGTCGACTTGCCCGACGACGTTCCCTATCAACTCGACGAGGCCGAACTCTTGCGGCCCGAAGACTATCACACTCTGGCCGAGGTGGGCTTCGAGCAGTTCTACTACGATGATTTCCTGTGGCGGATCGGCGACATCAAACGGGAGGAGCTCGCGGGCCTGCAGG
>CAZQYE010000165.1:0-5231 GCA_964597375.1 uncultured Myxococcales bacterium | reverse complement strand
CCGGCGCGGACACTCCGGCTGCGGCGGGCATCCGGCGAAACCTCTCGCATGGCCCGGGCCAGGATGGCCCAGGATCACTCGGCTGCAAGCGAAAAGAGGACAGGTCGTCGCTAGAGCAGCGGAACGCCGGCGAGCAGTAGGCTGCGCAGGAGCAGGTTCGTGTAGAGGCCGGCGACCAAGTCGTCGGCGACTACCCCCGCGCCTCCCCCAATGCGCTCGATCCGGCGAATCGGTGGCGGCTTGAAGATATCGAACGCCCGAAACGCAAAGAACGAAACGACGATGATCGGCCAGCTCATCGGCAAGAAGGCCACCGCCACCAGGTAGCCCGCGACCTCGTCGATCACGATGGCGCTCGGGTCCGACATTCCCGACTCCCGCTCGTAGATGCCGGCCGCCCACGTGCCGATCAGGCTCACCACGGCGATGGCCACGACAAACGCGGCGCCACCGAGCCGCGCCAGGCCGAAAGCGAGGGCTACGGCCGGAATCGTCGCGACCGTTCCCGGGGCCACGGGCGCGTACCCAACGAAGAAGAACGTGGCGATCGTGCGCGCCAGCTTGTTCACGCCGCCGGCCGCCTCGATGTTGCCTGCCCGGCGACGACGAACAATGCGGCGACGAGCGCTTCGAGTATGAGGAACGTCCAGCCGATTACGCCGGCCGGCGCTTTCGCGGTCAGCAGCATCACCAACAGGCGGCCGCCGGCGAATCCCGCCCAGACCGCGCCGATCGCCGTTAGCAGCGCCGGGCCGGAGGCCAAGGCGGGCCGCGTCGCCCAAACCCCGATCACGCCCAGAGCGACAAAGGAGCCCCCGTATACGGCGCCGATCTCCCCGTATCCGAGGCCGTTGCCCGGCTCGATGATGAAGCCGACGAAGTCGGCGACTTGGCCGGGCATGGCAATGGCTAGCAGGCCGGATACGGCGGACAAAATGCTCACGACGCGGACGATCCGGGTTAAATCCATGTCGGACACCTCCTTTCCGGTCACGGACAAACGAGCGTTACCCCACCACCGACGGCGGCCTTGAGAATGAGCAACGCGTCGGTAGCCGTAATTCCCCCGCTCGAATTCACATCGCAATCGCACGAGGCGCACAGCGCGCTTCCCACGGCCGCGCGGAGGGCGAACAGAGCGTCGGTTGCCGTGGGCAAGTCCGGTGGCTGCCTGCCCGAGGCCGGCGACCCGCACACGCACAGCGACTCGACGAACAACTCCTCGCTGCCGTCGGCGTTGCTTCCCGCCGGATCACAGTCGCTGACGAAGACCGCCGAGCGGGCCGCCGATGCAACGACCGGAGCAAAGCTCGAGCACGCCGCACCCGAGGTCACCTGCAGGACGCCCGCCTCGGTCGCCCGAAACACTTCGAATCCCCCATCGGGGTTGGCCCCGGTCGGATCGCAGAATCCTTGATAGACGACCCACTCGCCGCCGGCACTTGCCCGAGCCCGCTGGCTCTCGCACATCGGCGTTTGGTCGGCGGCGGTAAGCTGCTTCGTCCGCGTCGGGCCGACTTCGAAGATCTCGACGCTGCCGTCGGCGTTCCCCCCGGTAAAATCGCAGCTACTTTCGAAGGAGACGTACATTCCCGAGGCATCACTCGCCGGCGGCCCGCTGCCGCAGGTGTCGTCGATCGAAAACGTAAGTTGGGTCACCGTCCGGTCGGATGCCACTTGGAAAATCTCGACGATCTGGTCGGTATTCTGTCCAGTCAGATCGCAGTCGCTGTCGAATGCAATCAAGTCTCCGGCGGCGTTGCTCGCGGCATCGAAGCTACCGCAGCCGAGTCCGGCGGTATCCGAGGTAAGCTGCGTCGTTGCGCCACCGATCGTTGCCTGAAAGATTTCGGAGCTTCGATCGGCGTTCGCGCCCGTCAGGTCGCAGTCACTGTCGAACGCAACCTTGGTTCCGGCAGCATCGAGCGAAGGAGCGGCACTCGTGCAGAACTGCCCGGCCGTCACTTGGGTGAACCCGGAGCCGTCGTATACGAAGATCTCGACACTGCCGTCGGCGTTCTGGCCCGTCAGGTCGCAGTCGCTGTCGAACGCGACGACCGAACCGTCCGACGAAAGGGCCGGGGCCATGTTGGCGCACCCGGTCGTATCAGTGAGCTGAGAAACGCCCGCACCGGCCACGTACTGGAATATCTCTCGATTGCCGTCCGTGTTGCCGCCGGTCAGGTCACACGTACTCGAAAACGCGACCACCGAGGCATCGCTGCTCGCCACCGGTGCGTCGATCGCGCAACCGGCGCCGGCGTGGTCGGTGATCTGGACGGGCAGTGCCCAAGCGGCCCCAGCGCCGAGCAGGGCCACGCACCCTACCAAGCAAAGCGCAACTGTCCTTGTCCTCGCCCTAGTCATCGAAACAAACCCCAGGTTAGCCACCCTTTTGGGTGACTGTCCACCCCCTCTCGGGGGCAACGCTCAACTCCGGCAGCTAGCCTCAATCTCACAATATTTCACGCGGGAAAACGCGCGAGCACGCGTCAGATGTGGCCAAGCGCAGCATCTGCCAAGCGGAGCGTACCCAACCGTACGTGAGCATTGGCAGATGCGAGCACGGCCGCAGATGGCGCGTGCTCGCGCGAGCAATCGCGGTTTTCACCGTGAAATATTGTGAGATTGAGGCTAGACGGCCATTGCTCGAGGCCGTCGCCTCGATTGTCTTCGCCGCGGCCCCGATAAGGCACGCCGGGGCACGTATCCACCGCAGCCACGCGAGAACCTTCGTCGAAGCGGCCGAAAACGCGGCTTTCGTCCGGCGCCTGAGCCCGCGCGCTTGCTCCGCAACCCCGGAGCGGACAAGGATGGACTTTTACCGCAAGCTCACCTGGCTAGGAGGACGATGTGGCAGACTGGCAGCGCGAACTCGAGGTGGCAATCGAGGCCGCCCGCACGGGCGGAGCGATCGTTCGCAAGTACTACAAAGGAGACTACGAGGTCCACGAAAAAGCCCCGGACAATCCGCTTACCGTAGCCGACACCGAGGCCGACGCCGCGATCAAAGATGTCGTTCTCGGCGCGTTTCCCGAGGACGGCTGGCTGTCCGAGGAGACCCGGGATTCTCCCGACCGGCTGTCGAAGTCGCGCGTGTGGATCGTCGATCCCCTCGATGGAACCAAAGAGTTCACCCAGCACATTCCAGAGTTCTGCGTGTGTGTGGCACTCACCGTCGATGGCGTCGTCCAGGTCGGCGTGAGCTACAACCCGGCCGAGGAAAAGCTCTTCGCCGCGACCCGCGGCGGCGGAACCACACTGAACGGTGAGCCGGTCCACTGCACCACCCAGACCGACCTATCGCGCGCCGTCGTCCTTGCCAGCCGATCGGAAAACAAGCGCGGCGAGTGGGAGGACTACAAGGACCACATGCAGGTCAAGCTCACTGGTAGCGTGGCGTACAAGTTCGCCCTGATCGCCGCCGGGGAGGCCGACGCAACGTTTTCGCTCACACCCAAGAACGAGTGGGACATCTGCGCAGGGACGCTGCTCGTCGAAGAAGCCGGCGGCGTCGTGACCGACCGCTACGGCAAGCCTCTCACGTTCAACAACGAAAAGACGCTGCTGCCCGGACTGATCGCTGCGCCAAGCACGCTCTGGGGGCCGATTCGAGACATCATCCGCGAGAAGAGCGGAGAATAGGGCTCGGGGGGCGGTCCGGAGTTACTCGGCGGCTTCGGCCGCCAGCGCCGTCGCAATGCGGGTCGTCTCTTCTTCGTGACCGAGGCCGGCCTTGGCGTAGGCGCGTTCCATCATGCTCACGGTAATGCGGAAGCCAGCGAGCGCATTTCCCGAAAGCGGCCGCGGCCGGGGCAGATTCGCCTTGAGCGGGTCGATGTATTTGCCGGCGCGGTACATGGCAAAGTGCAGGTGCGGCCCCGTCGCAAGCCCCGTCGAGCCGACGTAGCCGATCACCTGTCCCTTCTTCACGTGCGCGCCGGCACGCACCCCACGCGCGATTCTCGAAAGATGGGCATATCCGGTTTCGTAGAGACGATCGTGACGGATCTTGACGAAGCGGCCATTACCGCCGTACCAACCGGCCTTCTCCACCGTACCGTCGGCCACGGCTTTGATCGGAGTGCCCGGCGGCGCCGCGAAGTCCACCCCGTAATGCGGTACTCGTCGCTTGAGAACCGGATGGAACCGGCCCTTCGAAAACTGGGACGAGATGCGTGAGTACGCGACCGGATAACGCAAGAAGCTGCGCCCGAGCGCTTCGCCGTGCCGGTTGTAGTATCCCGAGGAGCCGTCGGGAGTCGTGTAGTAGAAGCCTTCATAGCGGCGGCCGCGGTTTTCCACCTCGACGGCCAGCACGCGCCCGGCGGTCGATTGACCGGTGTCGGGCCGCGACAGCTCCTCGTAGACCACGCGGAACGTCGCGCCCTGGTAGAGAGCTCCGAAGTTGACTTCCCAGCCGAGAATCTCGGCGATTTCCGAAATGATCTTGTCGGGAACCCCCTGGGCGATCGCCGAAAGGTACAGGCTGTGTTCGATCTCACCACCCGCCACGCGCAGCCGGCGTTCGTAAGGGATCTCTTCGCGCCGGGCGATGACCTTGTCGCCGGATCGCTCGGCAATCAGACGCGTCTTGCGGTCGATGTCCAAGCTGAGACGCTGCAGCTCGGTCTCCGGCATCTGTACGACGAGCGAGAGCTCTTGGCCTGCGTAGACTCGGTTCAAGTTGTACTCACGCCGTGCGGCACGGATCCACTCGTCGACTTCGGTCGCGCTCAGCCCCGCCGCTCCGAGCACCTCGGACATCGTTTCACCCGAGCGCAGCCTGTGCGTGAGCTCGCGCGTGTACGTCACCGTGTCGTACTCGACCTTGCCCGCGTCGCGCTGCTCTGCAGCGAGGAACTCCTCGAATGGATTGCTCGTCGCTTTCTTTTTCGCGTCCTTGTGGCTCGAGTCCAGGGCCTCGGCCAGAGGGTCGAATGGAAGTTCGTGGCTCGAAGCCGCTCGGTCGCGCCTCGTCTCGGTGAGCTCCTCCGGCGGCGGGGGTCCGCATAGCTCGCCATCGTCGACGTACGGATCGAGGGCCACTGGCGTTTGCTCGTCTCGGTCGACCGCGGCGCTGACTTCGGCGTCTTCGATGAGCCATTCCGAAGGCACGAGCGGACCGTAAATCTCCTCGAGTGCGATTTCTCCTTCGACCAAGGCATCCGCCTCAGGCCACGGGTCGGGCAGCGGCGGCCCGTAGATCTCACGCGTCACGTAGCCGTACT
>CAZQYE010000164.1:0-5281 GCA_964597375.1 uncultured Myxococcales bacterium | reverse complement strand
AGCGCCCGCACCCTCGGGCGAACGGGCGGCGGCCTGGCCGAGCGCAACGAGCTCCTCCGGGACTTCTCCGTACAGGCCCGTTTCCTTGGCGATGCGGTGGTAGATCTCGCTCTCCGGCATGACGTCGTCCTGCTCGTCGAGCGGAAGGATGGGCCGGCGCAACTGGCAGATGATTTCGGGCCAGCGGCGGCCGAAGTCCGCGAACTCCCACTTCTGGTATTGCATCGGCGGAGGGAGGACGTAGTGCGCCAAGCGCGCCGTCTCGGTCATCGACATGTCGACGACGACGAGTAGATCGAGCCGCTCGAGGGCCTCGCGCCAGCGGGAGGTGTCCTGGTAACTCAGGAGCGGATTGGATGTGTCCACGTGGAGCGCCCGGATCCGGTCGGGGTGATCGACGAGGATTTCCTCGGGCACCAGCGTCGGCGAGAACATGTGGTAGGGGGCGAGAGCACGGATACCGCGGATTCCGGCGGCGACCGTGCGCGGCGGCTCGTCCCAGCGGTCGGGCATTGGGACGGGCGGCGCCAGGCTTCCGTAGAATACGTTGCCTCCGGCGCGCCCGGCGTTCCCGGTCATCGCTACGATCAGGCGGATCAAGTACGAGACGCAGGTCGAAAACCAACACTGCTCGGCACCGAGTCCCTGCTCGATCGCGGCCGAGGGCGAGTCGGCGAACTCGGTCGCGGTATCGATGATGTCCGATGGATCGATACCCGCGCGGCGGGCCATCTCATCGACGTCCACTTTGGAAAGCTCGGCGGCGATGCGCTGGAAGCCTTCGGTGTTGGCTTCCAACCACGAGCGGTCGAGCAGATCCCGCTGCACCAGGACAGCGGCCATCCCGAGCAGGAAATAAACGTCCGTACCCGGACGTAGCTGAACGTGGCGGTGTGCGCCTTTGCAGCCGTCCGTCACCCGCGGATCGACCACCACGCGCTTGCGACTGGGATCGGCCCGAAACGCGCGATCGACTTCCATGTGATTGCGAGCGAGGTTGCTCACCCGCGGGTTGGTACCGATCTCGAGCAGGTAATTGGTGCGCAGGCCGTCCGACATGAACATCATCGTGCACGGCGCGTCGAACATCCACTGTTCGATCAAGTGGTGCTGGGTCTTTTCCTGAGCGTAAGGACAGAACCAGCGTCTCGAACCGAGCATCTCGTAGAGGGCGAGCAAATTGCCCCCTCCCAGGTGGTTGCTCTGGCCACCCATACCGAGCAACGCCAGTGCCCGGGGTCCATGGCGCTCATAGATGTCGCGAATCTTCGCCGCGATCTCCGAGATCGCTTCGTTCCAAGAGACTCGTTCGAACTGTCCGTCCGGACGGCGACGTAGTGGGTATCGAACCCGCTCGGCGTGATCCTTGAGGAGAGAGACGGCCGTTACTTTGTTACACGCATGGCCGCGGCTGAACGGATTGCTCTTGTCCGGACGCACAGCGGCAATGTCGCCCCCGGCGACGTCGACACGAATCCCGCACACGTGCGCGCACAGCACGCAATGGGTCGCGACATTCGTAGCTTGGGGCGGAACGGGCTCCTTCGAAATCCACGGATCGAGAGCGCGGCTCATATCATTCTCCTTGCCGGCCGGCCTGCCGGCGGGCGGTTTCGTCTCGCGCTGAACACCGGGGCGGCGCGCCGCTCATGCTGCGGTTGTCACCGCTGGCGTGCGGTCGCTCCGCCGCTGGGCAGCATCGCGGACCGCGCGCGGAGACCTTGCCGCCGCTCGCACGCTGCTGCGCCGCGTTGCGGGCCGCCTCGAGACCGTGCCGCCGCTCACACGCGGTTGCGCGCGTCCGGGGACGGCCTCCCCGAGTTTCGGTGAGTCGGGCACGCGATTCGTGCAGCCGTTCCCGCCGGTGCGGCAGAACGCCGTTTGCGGGACGATCACGGCGATCCACGGCTCGGGTTCAGACGGCTGCCGTCCTCTTATACAGCATCCTCTCGGTCATCGACGGCTTACGCAGCGACGGCCTCGGTCGAAAGCATCCGCTCGAGCATCCGCTCGCACTCACTCTGGTCCATGTAGCGCGGAACCGGATAGTCCATGTGTGCTTCGGTGACCGCTTGGCGGGCGATCGCGGGAATGTCGCTGCGGCGCAAGGCGTCGAGCGTCGGCGGGATCCCGACTTCGCTTTCGAGGTTGCGGACCGCTTCGATGAACCGGTCGGCTTTTTCAGCGTCCGAGTTTCCGCCGAGGGCGACGGCATCGGCGAGTTCGGCCAGCCGCCGCCGGGCCGCGTCCTTCGAGTATTCGAGGACGTGCGGTAGGACGATCGCGTTGGCCAGACCGTGCGGTGTTCGGTAGTAGGCGCCGAACGCGTGCGCAATGGCGTGAACGTAGCCGACACCGGTACGCGTGAACGCCAGGCCTCCGTAGTACGAAGCCAGCGCCATCGCCTTGCGCGCCGCCAGATCCGTTCCCTTCTTGTATGCGGTCGGGAGGTTGGCGAATACCAGTCGCACCGACGTTAGGGCATAGGCCTCGGTCTGGGCCGTCGAGGTGCTGCACAAGTACGATTCGACGGCATGCGTCAGCGCGTCCATGCCGGTTGCGGCGGTAATCGCCGGTGGCAGGCCGACCATCAGCGTTGGGTCGAGTGCCGCCATGGACGGAATCAGTTTGGGGTCGATGAAGAACTTCTTTGTGTGCGTATGCGTATCGGAAATGACAGCGACGACGGTTACTTCCGACCCGGTTCCGGCGGTGGTTGGAATCGCGAAGAGGGGAACCGTCGGCTTGCGAACTTTGAGCAGGCCTTCGAGCTTTTCCGCCGGCTTGTCGTTGCCGAGTATCGCCGCCATCAACTTTGCCGCGTCCATCGAGGACCCGCCGCCGACCGCAACGATGCAATCGCAACCCTCTCCCCGGTAGCGTGCGATTCCCGCACCGACTTGAGCGAACGTAGGATCGGGTTCGACGCCGTCGTACACGATCGGTTCGAGGCCGGCGGCCTCGAGTTGCTTCGTGACCTGCTCGACGATCCCGGCCTTGACCAGCCCCGCATCGGTGACGACCAGCGGCTTGCGAACGCCGAGGTGGCCGATCGCCTCACACATCTCGCGCACCGCGTCGGCACCGACGAACGTGACGGGAACGCGGTCGGGAAGCAGCTTCATGATCACCTTGCGAGCGACGATGGCGACGTCGTGAAGGGTTTTGTCCATTGCCGACATGTTTCGTTCCTCCAGTTTCAGCAACGCAGATCACAGCCGGCCGGCAGGCGCAACGCAAGTGGGCCTGTCGCGGCGCTCAGACCCGGCTGCGCGAGGCTCGATCCCAGCGAGTCGTAAGGCCGAAGCGACGTCGAAGACGGCCCGCTCGGGATCTTGGCCGACGGGCGCCGTGGCAGCGCGGCGGCGGAGGTTTGCGGGGCGCTTCGAGTACGGGCGCAAAGAGAGTGAAGCACGGTCCAGGGGTGACGCGATGCGGGGCGATCTCGTGGGCCGCGTGCGTGGTGGGGGGACGCGATGCGGGGCGGTCTTGCGGAACGCGCCCGTGCCGAGCTACGAATCGGCCGGCCGCCGCCCACGCGGCGAACTGAACGTGCTTCAAGCCGGCAAAGATAGTTTACGTGTTGCGTTGTTTCAGGTGCAAAGCGCCGATATTGCTACCGGTGGGAAGAGCATGCACGCATCTGTCAGGAGGTCACCATGGCACTGGTGGACATCGAGATCGGGCTGACGGAGGAAGAGCAGGCCGCGCGGGACACCGCGCACCGCTTTGCCGCCGAAGTCCTGCGGCCCATCGGCGAACAGCTCGACAAGCTGGCCGACCCGGAGGAAGTCATAGCCGACGGCTCACCGCTCTGGGAAGTGTTCCGGCGCTATCGCGAGCTCGGCCTCGACCAGATCGAGGCGGAGATGCCGACGACGCCCGAAGAAATGGAGCGCGCGGCCAAGCTGCGCTACCTGGTCTGGGAGGAGTTCGGCTGGGGTGATGCCGGTCTGGCGATCAGCCTCGGGGTGTACAACTTCCACCGCATGTTCGCGCTGCTGTCGATGCGCCAGGAACTGATCGAGCGGTTCTGCGCGCCGGGGAGCACGGAAATTGGATGCTGGGCGGTGACCGAGCCCGACCACGGTTCGGATACACTTGCGTTCACCGAGCGCTCGTTCGCCGATCCCAAGATCAAGCCGAACTGCGTAGCGCGCCGTGACGGCGACGACTACGTGATCAACGGCCAGAAAGCAGCGTGGGTGTCCAACGGCACGATCGCCGACGTCGCGGCTTTGTTCTGTACCCTCGAGCCCGAGGGCGGCCTGCAGCGCGGCGGGATCGCGATCGTTCCCCTGCGCTCACCCGGCGTCTCGCGTGGCAAACCCCTCAACAAGATCGGCCAGCGCGCCCTGAACCAGGGAGAGATCTACTTCGACGACGTCCGGATTCCCGCGGACTACATGGTCGTGGGCGCCGACGAGTACCGGTTTGCCGTGGAGCAGGTGCTGGCGTGGGCCAATGCCGGCATGGGGTCGATCTTCGTCGGTCTGGCGCGCGCAGCGCTCGAACACGCGATCGAATACTCCAAAGAGCGGGTGCAGGGTGGGGTTCCCATCGCAGAGCACCAGGCCGTCAAGGCGCGCTTGTTTTCGATGTTCCGCAAGACCGAGGCGGCGCGGGCGCTGTCGCGTAAAGTCGCCCTGTACAACGCCGTCAATCCACCGCTCGTGCAGTACTCGATCGCCTCGAAGGTCTTCTCGACGACGACGGCGTTCGAGGTGGCCAGCGATGCCGTGCAGACGTTCGGCGGCAACGGGCTGAGCAAGGAATATCCGGTGGAGAAACTACTTCGCGACGCGCGGGCCTCGATGATCGAGGACGGCTGCAACGACATCTTGAGCCTGATCGGTGCGGCCAAGGTCCTCGATCAGGCGTGACTACACCGAAAAACGGTTCCGCGTGATGAAGAGCAGCAGGAGGTAGCGAGCCATGGAGTTGCGAAAGGCGATCGGGTCGCGCAGGTCTTATCGTTTTCTGCGTCCCTACCGGCCGGTCGAGCCGGAAAAGATCCAGCGGATGCTCGAAGCGGCGCGCCTGGCGTCCCATTGGGGCAACGTCCAGAGCTTGCGCGCGGTCGTGGTCTTCCGGGACTCGGCTCCGCAGGAAACGCTCGATGCGATCACGGCGCCGATCGCAGGCTTCCAGTTCAAACTGGCGCCGGTGATCATCATATGGTTCCTCGACACGACGGCCGTCGACGAGCAGAGCGATCGGCTGCGGGAGCTTCTCGACGCCGGTGCGCTCGGATTCGGCGAGGGCAAGAAGCAGGCGCTCG
>CAZQYE010000163.1:0-5329 GCA_964597375.1 uncultured Myxococcales bacterium | reverse complement strand
CTCTTCGCCCGCAATCGCATCGCCCAGGATCATGCCGTAGCCGTTGGGGACCCACACGTGCCCGGCAATTACGTTGTCGTCAACTTCGGCGGGCAGCTCAGCGCAGCCGCGAGCCGTGCGCAGCCGGACGGGATTGCCCGATTCGATCCCGAGCCGGCGGGCGTCTTCGACCGAAATATGCAGCGTGCACTGGCCGCCCGCGCCGGCCCGCCACGACGGATCGCGGTGGATCGTATTCGCCGTCCATCGGGTACGCAGCCCCGAAGTCAGCACGAACGGATACTTCTCGCTCTGCGGCAGCGGCGTTTCGATGCAACGGCGAAGCTCCGCGAGCATTGCTTCGGGAGCCAGCCGGACCTTGCCGTCGGGCCAGCCGATGTAATCCTCGAGGTTGCGCGACACGTCCACGCGCGCGATCTCCGTTCCTTCGGGGTGGGCGAGGACCCGCCGGAAAAGCTCCGTGCCGATCGTCATTGGATCTTTGTCCTGCCACTGGGGACCAAGGGCGCGCACGACGTCGTCCTTGCGAGCCATCGGGTTCTGCATGCACTGCAGCCACACGCTGGCAAGCACCGGATCGGGCAGTTGCGGGCCCACGAGCTCATACGTCCACATGGCCGCAAGACCAGCGGGCCGCCCGCCGGTCGCTGCGAGGAGCTGCATGAGGTAGTTGCCCGCGCCTTGCGGCTCGAGTGCCCCTGCGGCCGCCGCGCGAAGCTCTTCAGGGGGCTCGGGCAAGAGGCCGGCGGCGCGCAGGAGTCGGAAATAGATCTCGCCTTCGGGCCGTGTATCACCGCGCCGCGAGACGACGGGCCGCCGCACGAGCATGTAGACTTCGGGAAAGCCCTTCGGAAAGCTGCTGATTTCCCACTTCTCGTATCCGCTCGGAACCGGCAGCACGTAGTCTGCATCGCGCGCGGTTTCGGTCATCGCCGGATCGATCACGACCATCAGATCGAGCTTCTGGCGCGCTTCCCGCCACTTGGCCGTGTCGGAGAACGACAAGTACGGATTGGAGCCCTCGACGAACAACGCTCGGATGCGTTCGGGATGGTCGACGAGAATCTCCTCGGGGACCAGGCTCGGCGAGAACATCGGTCGGATGTTCGTCAGCGCGTAGATCGCCTGCGTGCCCGAAGCGAGCGCTCGCTCGGGCTCGCGCTCGAAACGATCCACGACGCGCTCGGGCGGGATTGCGCCGCCCATGAACAGCATGCCGCCGCGCTTGCCGAGATTGCCCGTGACGACCGGCAGGAGGTGAATCACGTAGGAAACCAGCGTGAGGAACGGAATCTGTTCGATTCCCAGGTCGTAGAGGATCGAGGCGCGCTCGGCCTCGGCGAACTTGCGCGCAAAGAGCTCGATCGTATCGCGCGGCACGCCGCAGCGCGCGCTCATTTCATCGACGTCGACCTGCCCGAGCGCCGCACGCAGCTCCTCCGCGCCGGTCGCGTGCTCGGCGAGGAAGTCCGAGTCGACTAGGTCGTCGTCCTCCATGATCGTCTTGAGCACGGCCAGCAGTAGGTAGGCGTCCGTTCCGGGCCGCACGCGAACGTGCAGGTCGGCCGTCTTCGTCGTTTCGGTCTGCCGCGGATCGACGGTGATCACGTACTTCGACGGGTCCTTGCCGATCGCCGCGACGACGTTGTTCGAGCGCTCCACTCGGTTGCTGATCCGCGGATTGGTCCCGATGTAGACGACGCAGTCGGACTCTTCGATCTCACCGTGCAACCTGACGCCCGGCGGTGCATCGAACAGCAGCTGGTCTACCAGGTGGTGCTGCGTCTTTTCCTGCGCATAGGCGTTGTACCACTTGGGCGTGCCGACCAGCTCGAGGAACGAGAGGCCGTAGAGAATGTCCATGTGGTTCGCCTGACCGCCGATTCCCACCAGCGCGACCGACTTCGGCGAGTGTTCTTCCCGGATCTTTTTGAGGCGCGCACCGATTTCCGAGATCGCCGTGTCCCAGTCGATCGCCTCGAACGTACCGTCGGGGCGGCGCCTGAGCGGCCGCGTGGCGCGCTGATCGTGATCGACGTACTTGGGGATCGAGGCGGCTTTGTTGCACATGTAGCCGTGGCTGTAGACGTTGGCCTCATCGCCCCGGACCTTGACGATCCGGTCGCCTTCCACGTCCACCTGCAGGCCGCAGTTGGCCGAGCAAAGGACGCAGACGGTGGGTAGGCCTTTGGCCTCGGGGACCGGCGGAGTGCGGAGGTCGGCAATCAGGGACGAAAGATCAGCGGTCATAAAAACTCCTTATGTATCAACTAGTTAGCTATATAACGACCTGGCCCGGCCAGCTCGACGGTCATAGGATTATAATGATTTACTAATTGGCGCAAGCCCCAAGCCGCCGGGGGCCGGATTTTGGGATTGCCCGTGGGAAGGTGCAGGTTCCGGCGACCCGTGCGCGGATGCGCCCGGCGGCGTCTCCCTCGCGAGCGCGCCGCAGTCGCCGGGGCAGTCTTGCCGCCGCGCCCGTTAGCCCCCGGGCATGGCCGAGGGCGGCGGCGCGTCCTTGGCCAGGAAGCGCCGCCCATCGCGGAACTTGATCTGCCCGCCAAAGGCCGCGGCGAAGCTGCGCGTTCCAAGCACGAGCTCGACGGCCACCGGTGCGGGATTGACGTCGAGGGGCAGAGCGAGAGCGCCTCCCTGGCCCGCGATCTTGATCATCCGCTTGCGCTGAACCTTCACGGAACGGATGACCCCACCTCGATCCTTGTATGCGTAGCCGCGATTTTCTCCGGGCTTGCCGAGGTACCTCCAGCCTGAGGCCGGCAGAGCGAGGGTGCGGTCGAATCCATTACCGCTCGCCGAAACCAGGCGAACCGTTGCTCCATGGAGCACCGGATCGTCTTCGCTGCCGTTGCCGTGGCCGAGTTCAATGGCGGCATCGCGCAGCGTCACACGCAGCTTCGATTTGTCCGAGCGGCCTGGCTGCGCCGAGAGGAGGATGGACTGTCCGGCGACGAGCTCGGGCTCGCACAGGTCCGAGCACCCGTCGCCGCTTACCGCGTTGCCGTCGTCGCAGCCTTCGCCGGGATCGAGCGCCCCGTCGAAGTCGCAGGCGACGACCTCGATCGAGCCGAGGTCGCAGGCCGGCCCCTGGGGGCGAGGCAGGCCGCGTTGGTCGGCGCCCCGGCACTGGCCGCCTGCGTCGATCGCGGGGCTGCCGGGCAAAGGTGCGTGCGAAGGGGTCGTCCCGCCGTTGAGTCCGAGCGGCCCAAGCAGCGGGTCGACGCCGAGCATCGCCTGGTCGACGTCGCCTGAGAGAGCGCAAGCGCTGGCCTCCCCGATCAGGTTGGCTCCTTGAAGCTTGAGGCTGCCTTCGCAGTCGAGCGGGTCGTTGCCGCTTAGAATGCTTGACGATAGTTTGACATGCGCTCCCACAACGGCGCCCCCTTGGGCCGTTGTGTAACAGTTGGGATCAGCGGCGCAGGGGTTGTGGTTGTTCGTGATCGTGACGCGCTCGAGCTGCGCCGAGCCGCCAGTCAGCGTGATGGCACTGCCACCCCCTTGGGTTGTGTTTCCACTGAATGTCGAGTCGCTGACTCGAAGACTTCCTCGCGCTGAGAGCCCGCCGCCTTCGTTGTCGATGAAGGCAGATCGCACGATCGTCACCCGCGCCGACCCTTCGTCCGAGCCGAACGCGGCGGCTCCTCCACGCATCGGTGTGATATTGTTCCGGAAGAGCGTATCGCTGACGGTCACCGGGCCATTGCAGCTGATCCCGCTGCCTAGATTTCCGACCACATTGTTTTCGATTACCGAGTCGCTGAGGATTACGGAGGGGACACTGTCACTTTCCGAGCTGCAGCCGATAGCGGCGCCGACATTCATCGAGAAGTTTCCCGACAGGATCGCGCGGTCGACGAGCAGGGGACTTCTCGTATAAATGGCACCGGCCGGCCAGCCCCAGTTATCCGAAATGTTTACCCCCCGGAGAATAGCGAGATCGGCTCTATGAACCCTCACCGCGTTGCCGCCACGGACGAGGGCCAAGTCTTCAACGACGACTTGGCCGTCCGTATCGATCTTAAGCGTCGTTGCTCCTTGGTTGGCGTAGACCACCCAGACGGCCTGTCCAAGTCCGGACGGCGTGGTGAAACACTCCGGGGGCAGACCAGAGGTGTCTGCCGGCCCATTTACAAGCTGTGCCATTAGGCCCAGATCGAAGCAGTAGTCGGGATAGCCGAAGTGTTGAGCGTCGATGATCGTCTGGTCGGCACCGGCGCCGCGCAAAACGACTGGATCGGTGATCCTCAACCCCACGGCAACGTAGGTTCCCGCGGGGACGCTTACAAGGTCGCAACCGAGCACGGCATTGGCCTCTTCGAGGGCGGCACGCAGAGTGCACAGTCCGCTGGGATCGCTGCAGACTCCGTCCCCCGGGGCGGCATCTCCGCCGTCGACGGTCGAATTGACGTTGAACGTGTGGAGAGGTGATTCGCAAGCTAAAGTCTCGGTAGCGGTCAGGAACACGCCGGCCAGCAGCGCCGTCACCCCGGCGAAAATTGCAGCTCGCGCCATGCCACCCCTCCTAATGCGGTTTATCCCCCTGGGAGAAAACTTGGCCGAACAGTAGAAGATCTTAATAGTGACTGTCAAGGTCCAGGTTTAGGCAAAGACACACGGCCGTATGACGCGACGCGACAGAGCACTAGTGCGCTGTCCGGCCCACGCGCGTTCCGAAAAAATCCGCTTGGCTCTAGTGCGATCGCTACGACCCGTGGGCGCCCGTCAGCCCCCGGGCATGGCCGAGGGGCCGAGCGGCTTTGGGACCGCAAGCCTGGTTCTAACGTGATCGGCGCGGTATGCGAGACGGTCGTGTCGCACGAAGCATCAGGCTTGCTGTTCCTGCCCGCGCAGCTTGCAAAGGTGCTTGCTGCAGTCGGCGCGTGCGGGCTGCTTTCGGTAAGTGTGCTTGCCGGCGGTGCGGCCTCCGCAGCGGCGCAGGTTGAGACCGCCCGAGCACCGGCGGCCGGTGGCGGGCGCGCTGCAGCTTCCGCTGTTTCGAGGGAAGGCACCGCGGCGCGCCCGAACGTCGTGGTCGTCGTCGTGGACGATGCCGGCTTCATGGACTTTGGCGCGTACGGCGGCGAGGCAGCCACGCCGACCATCGACCGGCTCGCCGGCCAGGGCGTGATGTTTACGAACTACCACACCTCGCCGCTGTGCGCGCCCTCGCGCGCCATGCTGCTTACGGGACTCGACAATCACCGAGCGGGGGTTGCGACGATTCCCGAAGTGCTCCCGCCCGAGCAGCGTGGTCGGCCCGGCTACCTGATGCACCTTGCGCCGGGCGTTCAAACGATCGCCGCGCGCC
>CAZQYE010000162.1:0-5333 GCA_964597375.1 uncultured Myxococcales bacterium | reverse complement strand
GCCGGGCAAATCCGTGCGCCGAAGTACAAAACTGACACAGGCATTGCCGCCTGCCACTGCGAAAGACCATATAGACGTCAAGCCCTTAGGTATGCCGTCCGATGCTGGCACACGCATTGCACTCTGCGGGGCAACCGAGCAGGTGGTCGCCGCCGGCGCACGGGGCGTTGGCGTGTCTCCCATCGGCCGGTGGCAATCAACTCGATTGAGGAGGAAAGAAAATGGGTGTGATGGGTAAGATCCGGGCGAGCAAGAACGAGCGTGGCTTCACGCTGGTCGAGCTTGCGATCGTCATCGTGATCATCGGCGTGCTGGCTTCGTTCGGCGTTCCGCGTTTCCGCGACGCGGTCGAGCGTTCGAAGGCCGGCGAGTCGATGACCTACCTGAGCTCGGTGCGCGCTGCGCAGGAGCGTTTCCACGCGCGCGAGGGCACGTACGCCGACGACCTGAGCAAGCTGGACATCTCGATTCCGACGCCGAAGTACTTCTCGGTGGGCGACATCGCTCCGGGCTCGACGGGCGACCTCGAGAGCTCCTGGACGCTGACGCTGACCCGGCAGGGCGCTTCGGCTGGTTACGGAGCCTACACGGTGACCTTCACCGAGGAAGGCTACGATCCTGCGAACAGCACGATCAACGATTTGCCGCAGATCAATCCGATCGGATCGCAGGGCACCGGCAACGGCTGATAACCAAGCAGAGCCCAGCGAAAGGGGGGGCTTCGGCCCCCCCTTTTTTGGCTTTGGTTTGAGGGAGGTCGGCCCGTGGTGTTGAGGATGGCAATCGGAGCGGTGCTTCTAGGCCGGCGGCTTGTTACGAAGCGCGCCAGCGCACGCCACGGCCGGTGCAGGCGCGCGCAGAAAGGCTTTACGCTGATCGAAGTGCAGGTGGCGACTCTGCTCTTCGTCATCGCCGTTCTGACGATGGTAAGCCACGCCCAAGTGTATGGCGACATCGTCGCCTGGCTCGAAAACGACCGCAGCGTGACCGGTACGGTCGACGTCGAAGCAGAGCGGGCCGTGTTGGCAGTGGCACAGGCCGGCCAAGCGCCAGGACCGCCGCCATGCCGCGTGCGGCTGCTTTCGGCGGATTATTCAGGGACCAACGGTTCCAAGGCACGCGTCGAGCTGACCGATCGCAGTGGGTGAGATTCGAAGGTGAGGCGGCGAGGCACACAAGGCGGTTTTACACTCATCGAGCTGCTCGTTGCGGGCACGTTGATGGGCGTCTTTGGTCTCCTGTTTGCCTCGGCAGGCTCGACGTTCTTTCAAGCGCTGGCTTCACTCGACCTGCGCACCGGCAACATCGGCAATGCGGAGGTCGTCGAGCAACGCCTCATGGCAGATGCCCAGGCCGCATCGAGCGTTGCGTGTTCAGATACGGACAAGGTGTCTCTTACGATCGGCGAGAGCGCTCAGACTCTCGTCGAATACCGGCTCGATGGAGACCGGTTGCTTCGCTGGTCGCTTCCTCCGGACAAGGATTCGTTGCTTGCCGAGCCGGTCGGCTCGTTTGCTTGCAACAGTTTCGGTCCCGATCTGGTCGAACTCGATGCCGACCTCGGCCAGGGCAAGGAACTCATGCATTTGGCGATGACCGTTACGACCGTGGGATCGGGAGGCGGAGGGTCCGGAGGATCCGGTGGAGGCTCGGGCGGCGGTTCGGGCGGTGGAGACGGAGGCAAGAAGGACAAGAAGAAAGACAAGAAAAAGAAAGACAAGAAGAAAAAGGACAAGAAGAAAAAGAAGAAAGACTAAGGCGGCACGGGCCGCCTCGCGCTTTCTACTCGAGGCGAAGATGCAGGGCGGGGACGACAGATCGAAGCAGCGAGGTGCCGCGATGGTGCTGGTGACGGCGTTTACGACGATCGCGCTGATTGCGTTGACCAACGCATTCGATCGCCTGCACCAAACGATTCACTTTCAGGAAGTCGATCGCCAGATGGCGCCGGGCGCGGACGGCTCGCAGATGGCGCTTGGGGCTGCGCTGGCGTTGCTCCACACCGGCAAGCCGCCCAAGAACAATTACACGTGCCGAGTCCGCTTGCGCAATGCGGCGGGCGAAATGGTCTCTTACAAGATCAAGTACAAGCACAAGGGGAGCAGCGAGTGGGAGGTGACGGCCGAGCCCGGCGGCAACGGAGAGCAAGAGTGTCCGTCGGATTTTTCGGGTGTCTGTTCGTGAGTTCGAGATGGCGGGGCCAGGGCTAGGAACGCTCAAAAGCGTAACCCTCAAGACGGGGATCGGTGTCTACCACGCCGGCGAGGAGGTCCATCGGGCCGCGGCCGCGCGCAGGATCACCGGTGTTTCACAGATTCCGATCCGCAGCGACGGGAGCGCTGATGAGGGAATCGTCGGCTACCTGCAGCGGATGGCGGCACGGCTCGCGGTCATCGTCCTCGAGGTCCTTGTTCCGGTACTCGCCCGCTTTTCCATTCAGGTGAAAAAGCCCGGCCGGCGCGAGGCGGATCCCAGCAACCTGGTCGTGGGCATTCGCGCAAGCGCCGTGAACTTCGGTTCCGAAGCAGCGAGCGACGCCGCGGACTTCGCTTCGGCCGAGGCAGGAGAGAAGCCGGGCAAGGGCCGCCGCCGCGCCGGCCCGATTGCGGCCGACAATCTGACGGTCAGCGTGGGCAAGGCGAAGGTCAAGCTCGTGGCCAAGGTTCGGGTCGACGAACTCAACAAAGCGCGTGATGCTGCCGGCCTGCACCGCGACAGCGAAAACCGGTTCGAGCCGGCGCCTTGGGCGGCCTGGCGTGCGTCCCGCCATTATGCGCCTCTCAAGCCGGCCAAGGGTGTCCACCTGCGGTATCTTCTCGGCGACGGCGAGGGGCTGGCGATTCTCGCAAGCGGACGCTGGCCGCTGGCCTGGCAGGTCCTGTCCTGGGAAGAAGAGAGCAAGAGCGAGACCCTGATCCAGGCATTTCACCTGCTGCGGCTGCACGCTACGCGCAGGCTTCAGTTTCCCGGCATCGACTACGTCTCGGTCCAGGGCAACAACCACCTGGCCGGCGGTTGGGAGCAGGTTGCGGAAGCGGTCGGCCGGCCGGTGCAGCACGTAGATGGTCCGGCATACGGCCCCGAGCTCATCTCGTTCGGGCTGGCGCTCGGAGCGCTCGCGCCCAAGGAAGAGACGATCGACCTGGCGTCGAGCCTGCGTGAGGACCCGCCGCTACTCAAGTTGGTTCCCTGGGGCGAGGTCGGCCTTGGGTTGGCCATGTTTTTCTGCATGTTCCTCGTGATGAGCAATCACGCGTCGAATTTGCGCAAGGACTTGCACGACACCACGGCGCGGATCGAAGCGGTTGGATGGGCCAAAGGCCTGCAGATCGCCAAGCTCAAGTCCGAGGCGGCGGCCCTCGACCGTGAGGTCACACCGCTCGAAAAGTTCATCGCGCGCGACATTTCGTTCAGCCATGCGTTCGCATCGGTTGCCGACGTACTGCCCGACAAGACCTGGCTGGTCGTGGCCGAAGGCAAAGATCTGATGTGGGAAAAGAACCCGAACAAGGCGCTCGGCGAGCACTACCTGCTGCTCGATACCGGCGTGCCGAATACCTCCGGCGACACGACGCCGCCGGAGATCAACCAGACCGTTCGACGGCTCGAACACGACGACTTTCTCAAGGACGTCCTGCCGCGCGCCAAACTGATGGACGTCACTTGGCGGCAGGAGGGCGGCTCGGGCTACACCGTGTTTACGGTGCTGCTCAAGCCGAAGAAGTGAGGCGGAGATGGACGCTGGGATTCCTCCAGAGTGGAAACAGCAGTGGGATCAGCTCGTCGAGCAACTCCACGATCCGCTCAAGCTGCGCGCCACGGCCCTCGGGATCGTGTTCGTGATCGGGTACCTGACCATTTACCGGCCGATCAACCAGGAGATCACGATTCTCAACCGCCAACTCAAGGACGCGCGCAGTCGCTACGAGACGATCGAGAAGATCGAGTTGCTGCGGGCGCGGCGTGCGGGCCTGCGCAAGAGGATTCCCGAGACGCCGACGATCAACTTCTGGAGCGAATACATCATCGGTGGGGTGCGCGACTCGGGCGTGCGCTTGCGCAGCCTCGAGACGAAGCCGCAGAAGATCAAGGTCGGCGATCTGCAGGCGATCTACCTGGACATCGAAGTCGATGCCGAGTCCGAGCAACTGTATCGCCTGATCCGGTGGTTCGAAGACAGCAAGTGGATGATCCGCATCGTTCGGTTCCGTTTCAAGAAGGAGCCGGACGGGATCAAATCGAAGATGACGGTCGCGGTGCTCGCAACGCAGGACAAGGCCCATGGAGCTTAACTCCAGACAGCTCATGACGCTGGCTCTGCCGGCGATCATCACCTACCTGACGTGGGCGGCCGTTCAGGGGCAGTCGAGCCTGCTTCAGGCGCTCGGGGGAACGCAAAAGGCCGTCGCACGTCATGTCGTCGAAGTGACACCTGGACCCGAGGCTCTGTCGCGTGACCCGTTTGCGCCGCTGGCCGACGACGGCTCGGCGATCAGCACCGAAGGACTACTTGGCACCCTGCTCGCCGGCCAGCAGGAACAGACGAGCGACGAAGAAAAGCCCCTGCGGCTCGACGGAACGGTCATCTTGGGCCCCCACCGCCTGGCGATCATCAACGGGACCCGTGTCGCCCAGGGCGAGACTTATCTCGGGCTCGAGCTTACCGAGGTGGGCGCCGACCGCGTTCGCCTCAAGGGCTTCGACGGCAACGTGATCGATCTTTATCTCGAGATCGCCAAATCGGACTCGAAGGGAGCAGTTGCGGGTGCCACCAAGCCGAAAGACGCGGCTGGCACCAAGGCGAAAGAGCGCGGCGGGACGAAGCAAGAGGATGCGCAGTCCGGCGGTACGATGAAACAACTGTACCGCCTGCTAGGGCTACCCAAGAGCTGAACTTATTGTGAGCTGAGGACGATGGAAGTCGAGGCGAGTCTTGGTTCGAGAAGAGAGCTTCTGTTGGACCTGCTGTTGCAGGCCAAGAAGCTGACGGAGAAGGACCTCGAGCCCGTCTACGAACTACAACGCAAGGACGAGACGACTCTCGAGCGGGCACTCGTGCTGACCCGAAAGGTAACCGATCGGGACATCGCCGAGGCCTACGCGTCGCATTTCCACGTTCCGATCGCCATGCTCGACGGCTCGATCATCCAGCCCGAGCCCGACGTCGTCGACTTGTTGCCCGAAAAGTTCATGCGCGACGCACTCGTCGTACCGATGCGCCGCGACAAGACGGCTCTGCATGTGGCGGTCGTCGATCCTTCGGACATCAACACCTTGCAGGAAATCCAGCTTCACACGGGGTTGACGCCGGTGGTTCACGTCGTGCCGCTGGG
>CAZQYE010000161.1:4862-5348 GCA_964597375.1 uncultured Myxococcales bacterium | reverse complement strand
CCCCCGAAACCAGCAAGCCGAACTCCGTTCTCTATGCGAGCGTCCTGCTGGTGGCCGCGCGCGATACCGGTGGCAGGCTCTTACCCGCGCTCTGCTGCGTTTCGGACATCGCCGGCTCTCGAGCGACCGCAGGCACTGAACGTCGATGTGACGATATCTTTCGGCGGAAAACGCATGAGCGCGTGTCCGATACGGTCAAGCGCATTCGCAGCTGCGAAGTCTCGCTACTCACTCGCCAAGCGGAGCGTACCAGACCGCAGGTGAGTACTGGCGGTGAGCGGCGAGATGTCGCAGCCGCGAACGAGCACGACCGCAGATGGCGCGTGCTCATGCGAGCGACAGCGATTTTCGCCGAGAAAAACTCGTTCTATCGAGGTAAAGACGACCGGAAAGTGCACTGGAGCGGCAGGCCGCCGATTACGATCCACACCGGCGCTTTTCCAACCGGCCAGCAGCCCGCACCCAAAGCCGAGCCGCGTATCAGTG
>CAZQYE010000161.1:4597-4852 GCA_964597375.1 uncultured Myxococcales bacterium | reverse complement strand
GGAACGACCATCCTGCCAGGAGCCGCGAGCTGGTCGAGCAACTCGGCAGGCAACTCAGGCGCCGCCGCCGTGACGATGATCCGATCGAAAGGGGCCTGATCGGCCCAGCCGTGCGAAGCGTCTCCGACTCTGAGGCGCACGTTCTCGTATCCGAGCTTTTCCAGACGGCGGCGCGCCTGCTCGGCGAGTTCGGCAATCAGCTCGATCGAGAACACCTCGCCGGCCAGCTCCGCCAAGACGGCCGTCTGATAACCG
>CAZQYE010000161.1:0-4587 GCA_964597375.1 uncultured Myxococcales bacterium | reverse complement strand
CGACGTACGGTTGCGAGATCGTCTGTCCGTGGCCGATGGGCAGCGCGCTGTCGGCGTAGGCCTCAGCGGCGATCTCGGCCGGCACGAACTCGTGGCGCGGCACGGCGGCGATGGCATCGAGCACGCGCCGGTCGCCAATGCCTTCCCGGGCCAGATCGCGAACCAGGGCACGCCGCCTCTCCCGCGTGTCCCGTGACTCCCGCGGCGCGGTCACGCAGCCAATATAGCCAACCAGCCGGCCACCGGCCACGACCTCGGCGCCGCGCCGCAGCGGAGGGAGGCTCTCTCGCCACGGCCGACGCGAACCCAGCACGTCTCGGGCAGCGGCGACCGTCGCACCGGACACACCCGAGGTCGTCCGCGCTGGGCTGGAAACGCCGCCCCCATCCCCGGGCGGTCTCGGACAAGATTTCGGCTCAAGCGCTACCCGGCTCGCCGGGGAAAGCCCCCCGCCGTTCGGGGAAGACGCGCCCTCAAGAGCCCGCCACCACCGGCCGGGCACCGACCAGCGCCGAGACGGCCTCGGCAATCCCGTCGACGCTCAGGTGGTACATCGGGAACAAGCGGCGGATGACCCGCACCGTGTAGGAGTGGGCCCATAGCTTGGGAGAGTCCGGGTTGAGCCAGGCCACGCGGTCGAAGTGATGGACCAGTCGCTGCAGCCAGACGACCCCTGGGGTTTCGGTCGCCCTGCGCGGGTCGATGTTGCCATAGGGCTCGAGAAGCTCGGCCGGGTGCATCGCCGCATCGCCGACGACGAGCAGTTTCCAGCGCTCATCGAGCTTGCGCATCAGGTCGCCGGTCGGCACCGCCTCCGACGCACGCATCGACGCCCGCTCGTAGACCACGTCGTACACGCAGTTGTGAAAATAGTACGGCCGGAACTCGCGCAGGCCGTGTTCCTGGTGCAGCGCCGTCAGCAAGCGACTCACCGGCCGAAAGTACGGATCCATCGTTCCGCCGACGTCCATCAGCAGCAGTAGTCTGAGGTTGTTGCGCCGGGGGGGACGGAACACGAGTTCGATCTCACCGGCGTTGCGGCACGTCTCGTCGATGGTCTCGTCGAGGTCGAGCTCGGTCTCGGGGCCGATCCTGGTGAGTTGACGCAGGCGCTTGAGCGCGCTGCGAATGCGGCGAACGTCGAGGGCGAGGTCCGTACGGTAGTCCTCGAACCGGCGCTGCTCGGCTACCTTCATCGCGGAGCGGTTGCGCCCGGGCCCGCCCACGCGGATGCCCGTGGGGTGCATGCCGCCGTGCCCAAACGGCGAGCGGCCGCCGGTGCCGACCCAGCGGCCGCCGCCATCGTGGCGCTCGGTCTGCTCGGCCAGCGTCTCGAGGAAGCGCCGCATCAGTTCGTCGCCCGAAAGACGCTCGAGCTCGGCGAGTTGTTCGGGCGTCAGGCCGGGGAACTGCTTGGGATCCCGCAGCCACTCGAGCACTTCGTCGGTGATGTCGAGCGACCCCTCGACCCCGTGGAACACCCGGGCGAACACGCGGTCGTAGGCGTCATAGAAAGCCTCGCTCTTCACGAGGCATGCCCGCGCCAAGTGGTAGAAGCGCAACAAGCTCGACCCGTGCAGGCCCTTGTCCAAGGCCTCCATCAGGGTCATCCATTCCTGGATGCCGACGGGAACCCCCTCCTCGCGCAGGCCGTAGAACAAGTCGAGAAACATCGAGACTCCCCGGCTACTGGTTGTAGCGAGGCCCCAAGTCGCTCCAGCTCGACGGGTAGGTTCCGCCGCGCCGGTCGTACTCGTCGAACGCCTCGGTGTCCTGCTCGTTCTTGAGCAGTGCTCCGAGAAACGGAATGTGCGCCTCGATCTGATCGGCGGTGATCCCGGCGCGCCTCAGCGCAGCAATCCAGTCGATCAGCTCCGAGGTCGACGGCTTCTTGCGCAGCTCACTCTGCTCGCGCAGCCAGTAGAACTTGATCAGGACCTGGTCGAGCAGGCGCGCGTCGAGATTGGGATGATGAACGGCGACGATGCGGCGCATGAGTGGAACATCCGGGAAATCGATGAAGTGGAAGATACAGCGCCGCAAGAACGCGTCGGGAAGCTCCTTTTCGTTGTTCGACGTGATGATCACGAACGGTCGCTCGCGGGCGACGATCTCGTCCCCCGTCTCCATGATCGTAAAGCGCATCTCGTCGAGCTCGCGCAGCAGGTCATTGGGAAACTCGATGTCGGCCTTGTCGATCTCGTCGATCAGCAGCACGTGGCGGCGCTCGGCCGCGAACACTCGGCCGAGCGGCCCGAGGTGAATGTAGCGACGAATGTCGGAGACGTCGCCGCCACCGAAACGGCTGTCGTTTAGGCGCTGGACGGTGTCGTACACGTACAGCCCCTCGATCGCCTTCGACGTCGACTTGATGTGCCACGTCTCCATCGGCATGCCGAGCGCCTCGGCGACGTGCGTGGCAAGCAGCGTCTTGCCGGTGCCCGGCTCACCTTTGACGAGAAGCGGGCGCTCGAGCGCGAGCGCACAGTTCACGGCGTCGATCAGCGGCTCCGACGCGATGTAGCCGTCCGTACCGGCGAAACGGTAGAATCCATTGTCACCCATGAAAGCCTCCTCGAAGTTCCGGAACGGCAAACGTTAGGCGAGCGCGGCGCCTACCGCAAATCGGGCGGCCGTGCAGACGAGCCCTGCCGGACACGTCTCGGCGGCGGTCTCATCCACCAGCGTGGCAGCTCGGGCAGCCGCCACCCCGGCCGCGGCGACAGCGTAACGAGACAGAAGAAGTTTCGCGAAACCGAAAGACGGTGGCTACGCGTGGGAGCCGGATGCCTCCGGCGCAACCGCTGCCGCACGGGCGCTGCCGGCCGGCCGGCAGCGCTTGACGACGGTTGCGAGGAGGTCCCCAACCGGGCCGGACGCCGACTCCACGATGCTTTCCGAGGCGAAGTAGACCGCTTCCATGTGCTCGGGCATCGCCGCCGTCACCAGTAATACGGGAATCGCCTCGGTCACCGGATTGCTGCGAAGCTGTCGCAGCAGCTCCTTGCCGGCGCCGCCGCGATGGTTCGCCCCGAGGATGATCAGGCCGGGACCGTAGCGGCGCGCGAACTCGAGTCCCGTGCGGGCATCGAATGCTTGAACGACCGAATAGCCCTGCCGGGCCAGCTCGGTCTTGATTGTCGCGCTTTGGGCCAGGTCCGAGTCGATGATCAACACCTCGCCGTCGCCGGGCCTCAGCAGCTTGTTCACCGCCGCGAGCAGCTCGGTCTCGTCGACCGGCTTGCTGAGGACCGCGTTGGCACCGAGCTTGAGGGCGTGCTCGCTGTGCTCGCGGCCGGCGAGCACCGAAAGGAGCAGTACGGGAACGCTTCGCAGATCGCCGTCTTCGCGCAGCACGCGAAGCACGTCCCAACCGGACATGTCCGGCATCATCACGTCGAGCGTCACCAGGGAAGGCGTGCGGCGCCGCGCAACCTCGAGTGCTTCTTCTCCGCTCGCCGCCTCGATGACGTGGTACCCCTCGTCTTCGAGCAAGTAACGCACTACCTGGCGCGTGGCCGCGTCGTCGTCGACGACGAGAATCACCGGCCGATCGTCCGCCGCGACAGCCTCCGGAGGGGGCGCCTGCGCGACGTGGCGCTCCTCGACCTGCTGGGCGGCGGGAATCGTAAAGCAGAACGTGCTGCCCTGACCGGGTTCGCTCTCGACCCAGATCTTACCGCCGTGGTACTGGACGATCTCCTTGCAGATGGGCAGCCCCAAACCGGTCCCTTGCGGCCGATCGGTGAGCACGTCGCCGATTTGTTTGAAGCGCTCGAAGATCTTTTCCTGGTCTTCCGGCGCAATGCCGATGCCCGTGTCGCTCACACGGACGAGGACCTTCCCCTCGCCCGAACGCTCGGCCGCGATCTCGATGCGGCCGCCGGCATCGGTGAACTTCATCGCATTGCCCACCAGATTCGTGAGGACTTGCACGATACGATCGCTGTCGATGAACACCGGCGGCAGTTCGCTCGCAAGATTGACTTCGAGGGAGACGCCCTTTTCGGTCGCCTGCCCGCGCGCCACCGACGCGACGTGTTCGATCAGCTCGGCCACGTCGGCCTCGCGGACGGTCCAGTCGATCTTGCCGGCATCGAGCTTGGACAGATCGAGCAGGTCGTTGATCAAGCGGGTCAGGCGGCGTCCTTCTTCGACGATGATCCCGGCGAACTTCGGGGTGACATGCGGCTTGGATTCGCCGTTCTTGAGCAAAATCTTGGCCGACGAGATGATCGCGGCAAGCGGCGTACGGATCTCGTGCGATACGGTACTGATGAAGTCCGACTTCATGCGGTCGAGCTCGTGTTCGCGCGTGACGTCGCGGACGATCGCCGTGTACGCGCGATGGCCGCCGGCGATCATCTCGCTGACGGCGATGTTCATCGGGAAGGTGCTGCCGTCGGCGCGCACGCCCTCAAGCTCGTGGCGCTCGCCGAGAAGTTCGGCAAGGCTCACCTCGGGCTGTTCCCCGCCCTCGACTGCTTCGGCCTCGGCAGGCCGGCGCACGAACTCCGACATCGGTCGGCCGATGGCCTGCTCGGCCGGCAGGCCGAAGAGCTGCTCGGCGGCAGCGTTGAACGTTTC
>CAZQYE010000160.1:0-5376 GCA_964597375.1 uncultured Myxococcales bacterium | reverse complement strand
ACCCAGCGGGCCGACCTCATCGCCTGTCTCGACAAGTTGCTCGCGGATGCCAAGAGCGGGCGGCGCTTTTTCAAGGTGTATCGCCAGTACAAGGCGTACAACGATCCGCGTCTGAACCCGGCGCTGTCGGGGGTGCGCAAGAGGCGTTGACGGCAGCACGCCGGGAGCCGGCCGGAGTCGTCCCGGCCGCCGCGGCGCAGCGTGATCCAGCGAAAGGGGAGGTTTTTCATGGACGGAGCAAACCGAATCGAAGTACGCGCGAACGGCATCGACTTCGTGGCCTACGAGCGGGGTGAGGGGCCGCTCCTGCTGTGCCTGCACGGGTTTCCCGATCATCCCCGATCGTTCCGCCACCAGATCGGCGTGCTCGCCGGCGCTGGTTTCCGCGTCGTCGTCCCGTACATGCGGGGCTACGCGCCGACCAGCGCACCGGCCGACGGAGTATACCAGTCGGCCGTGCTGGCGCGCGACGTGGTTGCCCTGATCGAGGCTCTCGGCGCTGAGCGCGCCACCGTGTTCGGACACGACTGGGGAGCGCTGGCCGCCTACGGTGCGGCGCTCAAGGCTCCCGAGCGCATCGAGCGACTCATCACGGCGGCCGTTCCCTACGGGCCGGCGTTTCTGGCCCGCTTTGCGATGGACTACGCCCAGCTCAAGCGCTCTTGGTACATCTTCTTCTTCCAGACGCCGACTGCCGAGATGGCGGTTGCGGCCGACGACTACCGCTTCATTCGCAATCTGTGGGTCGATTGGTCGCCAGGCTGGGAGTTCCCCGAGGAAGAGATGGACGCGCTGCGCGAGACGTTTTCCCGGCCGGGCGTACTCGAGGCGGCTCTCGGTTATTACCGCTGCATGCTCGATCCAGCGCGGCAGGCGCCGGAGCTCGCCTCCGAGCAGGCGATGCTCGGGGTCGCCCCGATCGAGGTGCCCTGTCTCTATCTACACGGCCGCATCGACGGCTGCCTCGGGGTCGACTTGGTCGGCGACATGAGCGAGTCCTTTCCGGCGGGACTGCGGACCGAGATCATCGAGGGGGCCGGCCACTTCGTCCACCAAGAGAAACCCGATGAGGTAAACCGCCTGCTGCTCGACTACCTCGGCCGTTCGGCTTGAACGGTCCGCAAAAAGCTTTACGCCGGGGCGAGGGCAGCGGATCGGCCGGGGGGCCCCAGGTTCGGTGCGAAGTCGCTGCAGGGGGGCCGCAGAGCTGCGACCTGGCGTGCGAGCCCGTCTCCGGGGCTTAGAGTCGACCGGCGATCGTGTCGAGTTCCCTAGCGATTCTACGAGCTTCGAGCTGATTGTTAATCCGCTCGATAAGCTCGTGGTGGGCGAACGGCTTGCACAGGAACTCGCTCACGCCGAGCTTCATTGCCGCCGCGCGGGTGTCGAAGTCGTCGCAGCCGGTGAGCATGATCACCGGCAACTCGGCGAGTGCCGCCTCGCTGCGCAGCACCTGGCACACTTCGAGGCCGGTCATTTCCGGCATCATCACGTCGAGTACGAGGACGTCGACGTGGCGGCTGCCGAGGATCGCAAGTGCCTCGCGGCCGGTCGACGCCGTGAGCATCGTGAACCCGCGCCGGTCGAGGAGCTTGACCACGGCCTTGGCGGCCAACTCGTCATCGTCGACGACGAGCACGACGGGTTTTGCTGAATCGACGGTTTCCATCGCGCTGTCTCCCTAGTAGGCGTAACTATGCGGCACCTTGTAGTCCGGGCCGCGCTTGCGCCGCAGCTTGGCGACTAGGGTCGTCCGCTTGAGACCTAGCAGGCGTGCTGCGGCCTGCTTGTTGCCGTTGGTTCGCCGCAGGGCCTCGTCGATCATGCGGTTTTCGAACTCTTCGACCGCGGCGTTCAAATCCATTCCCTCTTCGCCGAGCGTCGGCGTGGGAATCTTCTTCTCGGACAAGAAGGAGCGAATGTTTCCCGGCAATGCGTCGGGCCGGATGATCGGCGAATCGGAAAGGATGACCAGGCGCTCGAGCACGTTTTCCACTTCGCGGACGTTGCCCGGCCAGTCGTACTCCCACAGTAGGACCATCGCCTCTTCGGAGATCGAGATCGGAAACGGCCGTCCCTCGTTGTGCTTGGCCAGGAAGTGTTCGATCAGCAGCGGAATGTCGGACCGCCGCTCGCGCAGGGGCGGAATCCGAACGGGGATGACTTGCAGCCGGTAGTACAGGTCCTCGCGGAAGCGCCCGGCCTTGACCTCGGCCTGCAGGTCCTTGTTCGTTGCAGCGATCACGCGGACGTCGACGTGGAACGGCTTGTCGGCCCCCACCGGCCGGATTTCCCGGTCCTGAAGGACGCGCAGGAGCTTGACCTGCAGGTGCTGGCTCATCTCGCCGATTTCGTCGAGAAAGATGGTTCCCGTGTGCGCGAGCTGGAACATGCCCGGGCGCTGGTCGATGGCCCCGGTGAACGAGCCTTTCTGATGCCCGAACATCTCCGACTCGAGGAGGTCACCGGGAATCGTGCCGCAGTTCACCGCGATGAACGGCCGGTCGGCCCGATGGCTGAGCTGGTGGATACGGCGCGCGACGAGTTCCTTGCCGGTGCCGCTTTCGCCCGAGATCAGTACCGTCGCATCGGTTCGCGCCACCTTCGACACGATGTGCGCGAGCTTCTGCATCATCGGGTGATTGCCTATGATTTCGACTTTCTTGTCGTTCATTCGCTCTGGTCTCTCGCGTCGGCGGCCACGTGAACGTCAAAAGAAATTGCGTGGCTGGTACAAAAATAACACCGCGCAAAACGACGCCGCTACCAGAAAATGACGGACAACATGCGCAAATCGCTGTGGCCGGTGTTTTCTCGACACATCCCGGTACATGCCGGTGCTACAAAGCGCGAAAGCTAGTGCCAAGAGGAAAGACGACGCCAACGCAGTTGCGGGGCTTGGATCGAACGCGGGTGGAAAGTGCCATGTCACGTGCGGCGGATTTTCGGCCCGGCCGGTGCGGCAGTGCCGGGAGACACGCGCTTTGCCCCACACGCCGCTTGTGGCAGGGAACGGCCACGGTATCGTCACCGGGCCGGCGCGCCTGAGACGGGAGGAATGCAATGGATACGAGAAGTGACGGCCGCAAGCCCGACGAGCTGCGGCCCGTGATCATCCACCCCGACTTCATCGAGCATGCGGAAGGATCGGTGCTGATCGAATCGGGGCGAACCCGCGTGATCTGCACGGCCTCGGTCGAGGAAGGCGTGCCTCGCTTTCTCGCCGATCAGGACCGGGGCTGGGTCACTGCCGAGTACGGGATGCTCCCGCGAGCGACGAACACGCGCAACGATCGTGAGGCCGCAAGGGGCCGACTCGGCGGCCGCACCATGGAGATTCAGCGCCTGATCGGCCGGAGCCTGCGGGCGGTCGTCGACATGCAGGCTCTCGGCGAGCGTACGATCCGCATCGACTGCGACGTGATCCAGGCCGATGGGGGAACCCGCACGGCGTCGATCACCGGCGCGTGGGTTGCGATGGCGCTTGCGTGCCGGCGGATGGTCGCCTCCGGCGAGATTGCGCGCGATCCGATTCAGGACCATGTGGCGGCCGTCAGCACCGGTATTGTCGGCGGCACGGCACTGCTCGACTTGTGCTACGAAGAGGATTCGCGGGCGGACGTGGACATGAACGTCGTGATGACCGGTGCCGGCCGTTTCGTCGAAGTTCAAGGGACGGCCGAAGGCAGCCCGTTCTCGGCTGCCGAGCTGTCTCGACTCGTGGAGCTTGCCTCGACCGGGATCCGCCGCCTGATCGAGCTGCAGCGCAAGACCATCGATGGGCTGGCTTGAGCGCGTCGTTCTGGCGAGCGCCAATCGGGGAAAGCTCGCCGACTTTAGGCGCTTGTTCGACGGTGCCGGATTCGAGCTCGTCTCGGCTGCCGATGTGGCTGCGCCCTCGAACGTCGAAGAGACGGGAACGACGTTCGAAGAAAATGCGCGCCTCAAGGCGCGTGCAGTGTGTCGGGCCACCGGCCTGCCGGCCTTGGGGGACGACTCCGGGCTTTGTGTCGATGCGCTCGGCGGCCGGCCGGGAATCTACTCGGCCCGATTCGCGGGACCGGAGGCCGACGACCATGCGAACAACGAAAAGCTCCTATCCGAACTCGCGGGCGCCTCGGACCGGCGTGCGGCGTTCGTGTGCGCACTCGTTCTGGCGCTTCCCGACGGCACGGAGATCAGCGTCGAAGGACGCTGCGAGGGAACGATCGCCCGCGCCGAACGCGGCACGAACGGGTTCGGTTACGACCCGGTATTCTGGGTGGAAGACCTCGGCGCGACGTTCGGCGAGATCGACCCCGAGGTGAAGAACGCGCGCAGCCATCGCGGCGCCGCGGCTCGCGCTCTGCTCGGCGAGCTGCGCCGCCGTGGATTGATCGCGACCGGCGACTAAGTCCCGCTGTCGATCAGGCGCCATGGCGCCATCGTCGGCTTTGCTCCGGCACGTTGCCTCGCAAACGGCATGACCGACTTGGGACGTGCCGGCCGTCCCGTGTGCAGGGCACTGGCCTCGTCTGCGATGCCCGCCATGCCTGGCAGCCGCTTCTTGACTAAGAAGGGCAGCAATGGTGCCAATGGCGGACCTCGCAAGGGGAGGGCGGGCCGCATGAATCGGGAACACGTCAAGAATGGAGTATCGCTGCTCTGCGCGGCGGTGCCGATTTTCGTCGCAGCGGCCACGTGGGCGGCGCCCGATTTGCCGCTGCAGGATTCCATGGGAAAGCAGGTGAGTGCCGTGCTGCAGTCGGCGCTCGTGCTGCTCGGCTTTAGGTTCGTGCGTTCCACTTCATTGCCGGCCGGGCTGGCCCACGGCTATTTCTGGAGCTTCGTCGAGCCGCTCGCGACGAGCCTGCCACGCAACTGCACGATCGATGTCGGCGGTACTACCTACGGGAGCGATGGGGTGCGTCTGGAAATCTGGCTGCCGGAAGTTCTCGAGTCGGACGGTGATCATCCGCTGGGGCTTGCCGAGCTACGTGACCAGGCCGCGCAGCTCGCGGAAGGCACGGTCGACACGGGCGAGCACGGGCTTCGCACAGTACGCGTAAAAGTGTCCGAGCAAGGCGGGCTGGTCGTGGTCGACGTGCCCCGAACCCTCGACGTCCTCGAGCGCACGCTGACACGGGAGCTGGGTATGGGAGGATCGAGCAAAAAAAGCAGGATTGCGGCGCGCGAACTCGAAGAGTTTGCTATGTGCTTGGGACGCAGCGTGAGAGAGCAACGGGGATCGTTCTTCCGGCATGGGGTCTTGGTGAAACGCGTCGCGTGATGATCTGCGGTGATTGGCCGCTGGCGAGGCGAGCGCCTTGTCGACGTGCCGCGTGCCCGGGCCGGCACAATGGCGACGTGATTCGTCGGCCCGCGCCGGAGTTGGCG
>CAZQYE010000159.1:0-5390 GCA_964597375.1 uncultured Myxococcales bacterium | reverse complement strand
AAGTTCCGCGGCGGGCTCGGGCACACGGCCGTTTGGCTCGTCAAGAACACCCCCGGCGTAGAGTACCAGTGCGGCTGCGCCGGAATGCGCAGTAAGATCACACCCAATCACGGGATGTTCGGCGCTTATCCTTCTTGGCCCGATCGCGCGAGCTACGCCAGCCGGACGAACGTGAAGGAGCTCATCGACGAGCGCAAGCCGCTCGTCCACGAGCGCGGCGATCCCGAGGATCCCGATCTCGCTCGCAACATCAAGGCGGACATCCTCGAGACGAACGCCGTGGCACCGTTCGTCACCCCCGAGCAACTGCACGACTACGATGTGATCATCCATCCGATCTCAGGCGCTCAGGCGATCGGCGATCCGCTCGAGCGCGATCCCGATGCGGTACGGCGGGATCTTGAAAACGGTTGGACGCGCCCCCGGGTGGCCAGCGACGTTTACGGCGTGGTCGCCACGCGGAACGATGCCAGCGGCGAGTGGACCGTCGACGTGCAGGCGACCGAAAAGCGGCGCGCGGAGCTTCGCGAGGCTCGCAAGAAGAAAGCCGTTCCATTCAAGCAGTGGTGGAAGGCCGAACGCGAGAAAGTCGCCGCAGCCGAAGGCATGGCCGAGGCCGTGAAGACGATGTGGCGCACGTCGATGGAGCTTTCTCCGGACTACGGGGCGGAGATCCGAGCGTTTTGGAATCTGCCGGAGGACTTCTCGTTCTGAAGAGCCACGGAGCGTAAGGTCGTCCCTTACTGCGTGCAGGTGAGGGCCGGCCAGGCGAGGCGGAAGACATGAGTGAGTACGACATTCGCGAAATCGAGCAACTGATCGACGGCGAGCTTCCCTGGACGCGCGTTCAGGAAATCATGAAAGCGCCAAAAGACACGGACCGCTTCGACAAGTGGATCGCCATTTTGCAAAAGCGTGTCGATTGGGACGAACAGATTCTGCTTCCGCTAACGCCGGTTTTGTTCATCGTCGCCAAGAACGGCTCTCGGATCGTCAAGTGCCGGTGCGGCTACGAGTTCGGCGACTACCGGGTGAACTGGAAGCTGTCGGCGCTCATTCACGTGCGCGAAGACGCCGAGTCGCTCGCCGAGGTCTACCGGGGTCGCGAGCAACCGGATCCCTCCTGGGTGCAGATCCGCGAGTACATTTGCCCGGGCTGCGCCACACAGCTCGAAGTCGAGTCGGTGCCGCGCGGGTGCCCGCCGGATTTCGAGTTCCTGCCCGATCTCGACACGTTCTACCGGGATTGGCTCGGCCGCCCATTGCCCGACGAGGCCGAGTTCACCGATAAGACGCTCGAGGTGATCGCCGAGTGGTCAAAGGAGTGAGTCGGGAGTACCCTTTCGGCGTGGCGCCCGCCCGGCCGGCGCGTTGAGGGACGAGCATGGCCAAAGCCCTCGAAAAATTCGTTCTCATCGACCTCACCACGGAGCTGTGGGCATCGCTGGCGGCAGCGATGCTCGGGGATTTCGGTGCCGAGGTAATTCGCGTCGAAGATCCCAGCGGCGAGGCGCGCCGGAGCGCGTACGGCGGCGACGAGCCCCACGAGCCCGGCACGCTGAACTGGCGCTTCGATCTGGCCAACCGCAACAAGAAGAGCCTTGCCGTCGATCTCGACACCGACGCCGGGCGCGACATCGCCCGCGAGCTCATCGCCCGTGCCGATGCCGTGATCACCGACCGGCCCCGGGCGTGGCTCGCCGGACGGGGTCTCGACTACGAGACGCTCTCGGCCGAGCACCCGCGGCTGATCTACGCTCGCGGAAGCGGTTTCGGACCGCGGGGGCCCGATGCGGACCTTCCTGCAATCGACGAGCTGGCGGCGGCACACACCGGCATGATGGGGATTCTGCCGCAGCCCGGAGAGCCACCCGTCTATCCGGCCCACGGGCAGATGTATACGACGGTGATGCTCGCCTTCGGCATCGTGACCGCATGGTACCATCGCGAGCGTACGGGCGAAGGCCAAGCCGTCGACGCTTCGCTTCTGGCCGGCAACATGTACGGCGCAAGTCTCGACTTGCAGGCCTTTTTGGCGATCGGCGGCGAGCGTTTTCTGCATCCCATTTCTAGGCTGGACGCCGGCAACCCCATGAGCGGTACGCTCTACCGAGCCTCCGACGGACGCTGGGTGACACTGACGATGCCGGACACGGATCGGTGGTGGCCTCAGCTCGCTGAAGTGACGGGACTCGATCCGAACGATCCGCGCTTTGACACGCACGACAAGCGCTGCGGCGAAAACCGCCTGGAGCTCATCGCGCTGCTCGAGGAAGCATTCGCCAAGAAGTCCGCCGACCATTGGCGCGACGTGTTCACCGAGCGTCAAATGTCTGCCGACATCATCGAAGAGTACAGCTACCCCGAGCACGATCCCGATGCGCGCGCCAACCGCTACTTGCTCGACCTCGACGATGCGAGCCTCGGGCGCCTGACGATGCTCGGATTTCCAATCTACATGACCGAGACACCGGCCGCGCTCGATCGGACCGCGCCGCGTTTGGGGCAGCACACGGCCGAGGTCCTGCACGACATGCTCGGGTATGCCGCCGAGCGCATTCGCGAACTTTCGGCCGCCGGCGTGATCGCAGGCTGAGGAAGAGACCCATGGCGGGAGCACTCGAAGGAATCCGCGTAATCGACCTGACGATGTGGTTCCAGGGGCCGGTCGCCGGGCAACACCTGGCCGACCTCGGCGCCGAGGTGATTCATTTCGAGCGACCGCAGGGCGGGGACCTCGGCCGCGGCGTACGCTCGATCAAGGCCTTGCCGGTCGGCGACTGGAACCAGTACTTCCTGGTCATCAACCGCAACAAGAAGTCGATGGCCGTCGACCTGAACAAACCCGAAGGCCGTGAGATCATGCACCGCCTGGTCGAAAAGTCCGACGTGTTCCTGTCGAATCTCAGCACCAAGGCGCTGGCCAAGTGGGGCTGCTCGTACGAGGAGCTGAGCGCGGTGAATCCGCGTCTGGTCTACGCGATCGGCAGCGGTTACGGCCCGTTCGGTACGATCTCGAAACCGTCGTTCGACATGACCGTGCAGGCCCTTACTGGAATCATGGCGCGCCTGGGGGAGCCCGGACAGCCGCCGATCTACCTCGGCATGGGTTCGGGCGATGCGATGGGCGGCTTGATGATGGCTCTCGGCGTGATGCTGGCGCTCGGCGCGCGCGAGCGGACGGGCAAGGGGCAGTTCATCGATGCGTCGCTCTACGGCGCGCAGCTGTTCATGGCCGCCCCGACGCTTCAGGCCTATCTGGCAACGGGGGATGAGCGCTACGCCAAGCAGCGCTCGCGCAAGTCGCCGGACAATCCACTGTGGAACACCTACCGGGCGGCGGACAAGTGGATGGTCGTGTGCGTGCCCAACCGCGATGACCAGTGGCGCAAGCTGTGCGAGGTCCTCGGAGCCGGCGATCTTGCCGGCGACGAGCGCTATGCGACGGCCGCGGGGCGCCGCGAGCATGCCGAGCCGTTGGTCGCCGAGCTCGACCGGCGCTTTGCCGAGCGTCCGGCGAGCGAGTGGCTCGAGGCATTCTCAGCTGCGGGTCTCGTTGCGACTGACGTACGGAACTTCGCCGACCTCGAAGGCGACGAGCAAGCCTGGGCGAACGACTACTTCGTCAAAACCCATTGCGGCGAGGTCGACCGCGAAGTGACCGTCCGCGGACTTCCCATCACCCTGAGCAAGACGCCGGGCGAGGTGCGCTCGCTCGGCCCGGAACTCGGGCAGGACACGGAGCTGATGCTCGTCGAAACGCTCGGCTACACTTGGGAGCAAGTCGGCGAGCTGAAGGCCGCCGGCGCGATTCTATGAGCAACGATTCTCCCGGCCCGCTTGCGGGCGTGCGCGTCCTCGACATTGGAACGATGCTCGCCGGCCCGTACGGCGCGACGTTGCTCGGGGACCTCGGCGCCGACGTGATCAAGCTCGAGTCGCCCGTCGGCGACGACAGCCGCCACCTCGGTCCCGAGCGCGAGGGAGAACGGGCGCCGTTCGTCAGCATCAACCGCAACAAGCGCGGTATCGTGCTCGATCTGGGAAAACCGGAAGCCGGCGAGGTGTTCGCCCGGCTGGTTGCGACGACCGATGTCGTGATCACGAACGTTCGCGAGCCGGCACTTTCCAAGCTCGGCCTCGACTACGAGCAGGTCCGCCGGCATCGAGAGGACATCATTTGGGTCGGCGTTACAGCCTTCGGTCCCGACGGCCCCTACGCCGGCCGTCCCGGCATCGACTTCCTGGCGCAAGGATACGCCGGCCTGATCTCGCTCAACGGCCACCCCGACGGCGAGCCGGTGCGGGTAACCGTGCCGCTGGTCGACGTGATGACCTCGCTGCTCGTGTGCAACGGCGTCCTGGCCGCACTGCGGGCGCGCGACCAAGGCGGCGAGGGTCAGCGCATCGACATCGCCTTGCTCGATGCCGTCGTCCACGCTCAGTGCAGCGGCCTCGGTGGGTACTTCCTTACCGGCGAGGTGACGCCGCGGACCGGTAATCGCAGCCATTACTTCGCGCCTTCGGGAATCTATCCCACCGCGGATGGAAAGCAGGTGGTGATCACCTGCCCGTCGCAGAAGTTCTTCCGCAATCTGTGCAGCGCGCTCGACGCCGACTGGATCGAAGACGAGCGGTTCGCGACGATTCCCTGCCGTCTAGCCAATCAGGACGAGCTCGACGGGTTGATCGCCGAGCGAACGAAGACGATGGCGCGCGAGGAGATCATCGAGCGCCTGATCGCCGCCGACGTGCTCACGGCGCCAGTGCAGTCGATTCCCGAGGTCGCCGCCGATCCACAGGTGCGCCACAACGAGATGATCGCCACGGTCGAGCACTCCAAGCTCGGCCCGATCGAGGTAACCAGCGTTCCCATCCATCTGCGTGGCACTCCCGGAAGCGTCCGTCTGGCGCCCCCCGTGCACGGCGAGCACACGGCCGAGGTGCTTGCCGAGCTCGGTTACTCGCAGGAGGAGATTGCGCGCCTGGCCGAGTCGGGCGCGATCAAGACCGCCTGACGGTGACGAGGCGCACTGGCGTGCATACCACGCCGCTCCAGGCTGTCCCGCGCAACGTTACTGCTTGCACTTGAGCGTGTCCTGCTTGCCGTTGAACTTGCAGTCTAGCGGCGTAAAGGCCGTCTCGGTGCACTCGCCCGCCGCCGGGTTGCCGACTCCGACCACGGCGCGCACCGGAACGTCTGCGGACGTCAGCGGGTAATTGCCGTTCTTGCCTTTGACCTTCACCTTGACCTGGCGTGCCGCTTTCTTGCTGCGGTCCTGAACGACGATCTTGATGATGCCGTTGTTCACGGCCGCCGGCTTCGTCTTGTCGGTGAACGTGAACTTGGTGGCCGCGCCATTGATCTTCCACCCGACGGTTCCATCGAA
>CAZQYE010000158.1:0-5401 GCA_964597375.1 uncultured Myxococcales bacterium | reverse complement strand
GGCATCATCACCGGCCTGATCGGTCCTTCGGGCTGCGGCAAATCGACGCTGCTTCGCTGCTTCAACCGGATCAACGAACGGTACGACAACGTCCGCACCAGCGGCCAAGTACTCATCGACGGACACGACATCTACGCTCCGGGCGTCGACCTCATCGAGCTACGCAAACGTGTCGGGATGGTCTTCCAGCGCCCCAATCCGTTGCCGATCTCGGTACGGGACAATGTTCTGTATGCCTACCGGCTGCACACTCCCCGGAGCGAGCGCAGCCGCGACGCCGAACAAGAGGAGCTCGAGCGCGCCTTGTCGGCCGTTCACCTGTGGGACGATCTCAAGGATCGCTTGCGCGTGCGCGCCACGAGTCTTCAGCTCGAGCAGCAGCAGAAGCTCTGCATCGCCCGGCTGCTTCCCCTCAAGCCGGACATCATCTTGATGGACGAGCCGTGCTCGGCTCTCGACCCGGATGCCACCGCAGCGATCGAAGAACTGATCCGCGAGCTGGCCGGGGATTTCACCATCGTCATCGTTACCCATAACATGGCTCAGGCCCGGCGCATCAGCGACGAGTGCGTGTTCATGCTCCTCGGCGAGATCGTCGAACATCAGAGAACCGAGGACCTCTTCATCGCCCCGGCCGACAAGAGGACGGCGGACTACATCGAGGGACGTTTCGGGTAACGGGATGAACGCAAAGGACGAAAAGGCGGTCGAGGCGGCGCTGCGCGAGTTTTCAGCGCCGCTCGGCGAGAGGCTCCTGGGTGCAGCCATCGTTGGAGAAGCGGCCAGCCCCGATTACGTTCCCGGCCGCTCTCCGCTCAGCTTGGCGCTGGTCGTCGACGAGGTAACCCCGCGGCTTCTGCGCGAGCTGCGCCCGGCCGCCCGGCGCAGCCGGCGGCGGCTGCGCATCGATGCGCCGATGCTCTTCGACCCGCTGTACCTCCAAAGCGCCCGGGACGTTTTTCCCATCGAACTACTCGACATGGCGGATCGGCACCGCCTGCTGCAGGGAGACGATGCGTTCGCCGATCCCGAAATCGACAAGCCGCACATGCGCCTGGAGGTCGAGGAGCAGCTTCGGGGCAAGATGCTTCATCTGTGGCATGCCAGCCTTGCAACGGGCGGCTCGAGGCGGCTCGACCGCGGGCTCCTCGTCGAAACCATCGGTGCCTTCGGCCCGATTCTTCGCGGCCTACTCTACCTGGCCGACGCCGAACGGCCGGCTTCGACCGAGCATCTGCTGGCGGCCGTCGAGAAAGCCTACTCGGTCTCGCTGCCGGCCATGGGCGAGATCAGTCGCGCAGCGTCCTCCGGCGGCAAGGTTGCGGCGGACCGGACTGCCTCGCTGCTCGACGCGTACATCGGTGAGGTCCGCTCGCTGGTACGCCTCGTGGATACCCTGTGACGCCTGCGATCGCCCACCGAGCAGCGCCTGCCCGGCGTCGCGCTCCGTTGGAAGCTGCACGCAAGCACGCTCTAACCTGCCGGCAAGGCCGAAGCGCCACTTCGGCAGCCCGCGCTGCCGCAGCCGCCGCTTTCGTCGCCCTGATGTTCACGCTTTGCCCGGCCGGATCGGGCGCCCAGAGCCGCCCCGACATTCCCCGGCTTTCCGGCCCGGTCGTCGATCAGGCGGGGCTGCTTTCGGCCGGTGAGCGCCGCGCAGTCGAGGAACTAGCGCTCGAGCTAAAGGAAAAAACCGGCGCCGAAATCGCCGTGCTCACGGTGCCTTCGACCGAGCCGCTCGATCCGTTCGCCTACGGGATGAAGGTCGCCGACGCCTGGAAGCTAGGCGAGAAAGGACGGGACAACGGTCTGCTGCTGCTCGTCGCCGTCAAGGAGCGGCGTGCTCGATTCTTCACCGGCTACGGCCTCGAAGGGATCCTGCCCGACGGCAAGCTCGGCGCGATCCTCGACCGAGCGCTGGTCCCCGAGTTTCGCCAAGGGCGCTTCGGCGCCGGGATCCTAGCGGCGCTCGGCGAGGCCGCATCGGTAATCGCCGCCGACGCCGGCGTTTCGCTGACGGGGGTAGCTCGAAGACCGCCCAACCCAAGGCGCCGGCCCCCCGGTGCCGAGTGGATGCGCTTGCTCGTGCTCGGCGTGTTCTTGTTCCCATTGCTGCTACCGGGACGCCGTCGGCGCCGCTATCCGCCGATCTTCTTCGGTGGCGGTTTCGGTGGCGGCTTCGGCGGAGGGTTTGGAGGCGGATTCGGTGGTGGCTTCGGCGGTGGAGGAGGATTCGGCGGTGGTGGTGCCGGTCGAGGTTGGTGAGGATGGGTTCGTAGATGCGCCGTGGCCCGTGCGCCGCTCGGCGATTCCGGCCGGCGCCGGGCGACGAGCGCGTCCGTTGGAATCGCACGTGCCTTCGGCCATGGTGATGACCGACGTAGCGCTCAACTGGGAGGAAAACGATGAGGTCGATCTCGAAGGTGTTGATTTCCGCGGTGTTCCTCGGCGCCGTGCTGGTGACCACCTCCGGCTGCGGCTACAACACGCTGGTCTCCCAGCGCGAACAGGTCGATGCCGCATGGAGTGAAATCGACAACCAGCTCCAGCGCCGCAACGATCTCATTCCCAACCTCGTCAATACGGTCAAAGGATTCGCCGCCCAGGAGAAGAGCGTTTTGATGGGCGTCACCGAGGCACGTAGCCGCGTCGCCGGGGCCAGCACCCCGGCCGAGAAGATGGCCGCCTCGAATCAACTATCGGGTGCCCTTGCGCGATTGCTCGTGGTCGTCGAGCGATACCCCGAGCTCAAGTCGAACCAGAACTTCATCCGGCTCCAAGACGAGCTGGCCGGCACCGAGAACCGCATCGCTGTGGCCCGGATGCGATACAACGAGGCCGTCCGTGCCTACAATACCACGGTCAAGAAGTTTCCCACGAATCTGATCGCCGGGTGGTTCGGATTTGAGACCCGGCCTTACTTCGAGGTTCCCGAGGAATCTAAAGAGGTTCCCAAGGTCCAGTTCTGATCGACTACCGACTGAAGACGCCACGGTCCGGGCTTCGTTTCGTACTCGAGCGCACGGGCCAGCAGGGCGAGGAACCGCCTGCGCGGCCACAGCCTGGCTCCCAAGCGAGCCGTGTGGTCCGCGTAGGTCTGGCAATCGAAGAGAAGAAACTCGCGGGCGGCGAGCCAGCGCACGAGCGTGACCAGCGCGGCAAGCGACGCCCCGGTACGTTTGCGGAACATCGACTCACCGAAGAACGCCTTTCCCAGGCACACGCCATAGAGGCCGCCGGCGAGCTCGGCACCGTCCCACGCTTCAACCGAATGCGCATACCCCAGGCGATGAAGCTCCGAGTATGCCTCGATCATCTCACGCGTGATCCACGTGCCCCGCTGGCCAGGACGTGGAATGGACGCGCAGGCACGGATCACCCTCTCGAACGCCGTGTCGGTGCGAATCAGCAACCCCGAAGCTCGCCTCAGGTTGCGGCGCACGCTGCGGTCGAGACGAAGCTGGTGCGGCTCGAGGACCATGCGCTCGGCGAGCGAGTACCAGAGAACGGGTTCGCCTTCGTTGTACCAGGGAAATGCGCCCTTGCGGTAGGCATCGAGAAGGCGTTCGGCACTGAGCGAACCGCCGATGGCAACGAGGCCGCCCGGTCCGGTCTCCTCCGGATCGGGCTCCGGAAACGGGTCGCCGTCGTGAAGCCAGACGATTTTCGCGGTCACGATCGCTTCGTGACCCAAGCAAGGGGCTGATGCAATTCACTTCACGGCGCCGCATACGAAGATTCCCCCCTGCGCTGGGCAGGATGCACGCCCGTACGCGGCGAGGCCCCTGCCCGCGACCCGCCGGTACACATGAAGTGCGACCGGCAGGGCGCCGGCGCCGCCGAAGCAGGACGCCCGGTGCATGACGCCTAATGGCCGCGTGGCGCCGGCCGGCGGTTCGGGTTACTCTACTGACCGAAAGAGAGGAACGCACATGCAAGTCAGACAGTGGATGAGCCACCCGGTGCACACGGTAAAGCCGCTCGACACGGCCGCCCACGCTCGCGAGCTGCTCGAGAAGTATCGGATCAATCAGTTGGCGGTCGTTTTCAAGAACGAACTGGTTGGAATCGTCACCGACCGAGACCTGCGTGATGCGTTTCCTTCTGTCTTCGAAACCGCGGCCTCGGGCGGCCACGGTGCCGGGCCCGACCCTGAGCATGTCGTGGTGGAGTCGATCATGTCGCATCGAGTCCTGACCGTCTCCCCCGACGACAACGTGCGGGACGCGGCTGAAATCATGCGTCGCGAGCGCGTCGGGGCACTTCCCGTGGTCGAAGGAGAAAAGCTCGTCGGGATTCTCACCCGAAGCGACATTCTCGACGCGCTCATCTCACTTGCCGATCGTCTGCCCGACTGACCATCCCGGAGACGCAGTTCGCTCGCGGGTCCGGCCAGCGATCAAGGCGGCTCCAGCGTCCCGCCAGCGTTGCTCGTTTGGCGGAGTGCGCCGTCGGCGGATTGACGCCGCCGCGCGGGCCTGTGCGATGCCGGGGCACCGCGCAACGCAGATGCTGCGATCCCGGCGTTTGTCCGGGCGCGAAATACGGTGCGAAATCCGCGTCCTCCAAGCCTGACAGCGGCACTGCCGCAACTGACTGCGCGAGCGCCACATAGAAACCGAAACGGCATGTTTTTCGCACGACTAGACCGGAGCCATTGCGTCCGGCCTACGGCAGTGCGCGCACCCAGCGCTCGCTGGCGGGCCGGCGGGTGGGGTGCAAGCGACCGTGGCGGAACGCAAGCGACTCGTCGACATTTTCGCGACAGCGAGATCCAAGGTCTCGGCCGCAGCAGCCCTCGCCCTGCATGGCCTGCTGCGCGCGTCGCTGTGGGTTTGCGTGCTCGCCACCACGCCCCGCATCCCCGGCGGCGCGCTCATGCGAACGATCGCCGCGGGATACGCCTGGTGGCGCCGGCGGGCCGACCAAGGCATACCCCCAAGGCTCGTCCTTGCCGCCGAGCGCACCTGCCGGAGACTGCCCGACCCACCTCTGCTCATGGTATTGCTGGCTTGCAGCGGCGTACTCATGCTGCCGGCCGGTCGCGGCGACGAAACCGCTCTTCTGCTGGCCTCGAGCAGTCGTCCCGGCGCGTACCGCTTCATCGAGCCCCCTTCGTGTTGGGCTTCGCCGGCGCCTACGTTCCTCGAAGGCAACGCGCCGGCTGCGGCGCTCGATAGGCTGTCGGAAGATTTAGTCGCCGCCACCGGATCGCTCGCCCCCGAGCTTTTAGCCTTGGCCGCCGAACCGGAATCCCCGGCCGCTTCGGCCCGGCCACGCAAGGCTCGATCGTACGAACCGACCCGGCCGGAATCGTTCGAGGCCAACGAAGAGCTTTGCTCCGCGCAAGACGACAACGCCAGCGGCCCTCCGCAGCCTGCTACAGACGACACGGCGGATT
>CAZQYE010000157.1:0-5454 GCA_964597375.1 uncultured Myxococcales bacterium | reverse complement strand
CCGCCGCCGATACAAAGGGATGCCAAACCACGCCGGGCGTTGCGCCGGCGCATGGCGTACAGCAGCGTGACGAGAATGCGTGCGCCCGAGGCGCCGATCGGATGGCCCAAGGCGACGGCGCCCCCGGCGACGTTCACGCGCGCCGGGTCTAGATCGAGCATCCGGTTGACCGCGCAGCTCACGACCGAAAACGCCTCGTTGATCTCGAACAAGTCGATGTCGGCGGTGGTAAGGCCCGCTTTGGCAAGTACTTTTTCGATGGCGTAGACGGGAGCAGTGGTGAACCATGCGGGGTCCTGCGCGTGTCCGGCCTGCGCGACGATGCGTGCCAGTGGCCTAAGTCCGAGCGACCGCGCGCGGGCAGCGGAGGTCAGCACCAGGGCCGCCGCCCCGTCGTTGATCGACGAAGCGTTGGCTGCAGTCACCGTGCCGCTTTCGTCGAACGCCGGTCGCAGGCTGGGGATCCGTTCGATGCTTCCTCGCCCGGGTTCTTCGTCCCTGTCGATGCGCAGCGTTTCACCCTTGCGGCCCGGCACCTCGACGGGTGCGATTTCGTCGCTGAACAACCCCTGTTCGATTGCTTCCAGGGCGCGCCGATAGCTCTCGGCCGCAAATGCATCCTGCTCCTCGCGTGAAACGCCTTTCTCTTTCGCGCACAGCTCGGCGGCGTTGCCCATGTGAAAGTCGTTGTACGGATCCCAGAGTCCGTCGAGGATCATCGAGTCACGGAGAGCACCGTGGCCCATCCGGTGGCCGCTGCGGGCTTGAGGAAGGAGGTAGGGCGCCATGCTCATGTTCTCCATGCCGCCGGCGACGACCACTTCGGCGTCGCCGCAACGGATCGCCTGGTCGCCGAGCATGACGCTCTTGAGGCCGGACCCGCAGACCTTGCCCACGGTCGTGCAACGGACGCTCTTGGGAAGGCCTGCATACAATGCCGCCTGCCGGGCAGGCGCCTGCCCCGCTCCCGCAGTGAGGACACACCCCATGTAGACCTCGTCGACGTCAGCCGGAGGTACGCCCGCACGCCGGACCGCCTCGGCGATGGCCGCCGCGCCGAGACGTGGCGCCGGGACCCGGCTGAGTGCTCCGCCGAAGGAGCCGATCGCAGTTCTGGCCGCACCCGCAATGATGGTCTCGCTCATGGCGTGACTGATAGTGCAGCATGGGCGCCGAAGCCAGCGACCTTCAGACGATTTCCGGCGGCTTCGGGTTCACGCGGCGAACCCGAGAAACCTCGACGCTGTGAGCGGCGGTTCCCACAGCGACTCGGCTCGGGCGGCACGGCGGAGAAGACCGAGTAGTGCGCCGCGGGGTGACTGCTGAGTCGTCGTAAGAAAGACGGCGGCGCGGCCGAGAGCTCGCCTGTGCTCAGCGGAGCCCGCGATGGAATTCGTGGGGTGCGGCCGCGCTTGCGCGTGTGCCGGCAGCTCAGCTCGTCACGGGCACGGCACGGTTCCCACGTTCGTGCACAGGCAGCCGGCGAACGTGTCGACCGAACACTCGCCCGGCACGCTACCGCCGTCGGGGCACTGGACGGTGCACGCCGACTGGTCGCACGTGGCCGGGCACACCTGCGGAACGCCCGAGCAGATGGCCGTACACCGGCACTCGCCCGGAGCGAGTCCGGCCTGTTCGATCACGCACGCTCCGGTCGTGAACGTCTGATCGGGGCAGACGAACGGACAGTCCGCGCCACACAGGCAAGGCCGGTCCTGTGGGAGGGTCGTCGTGGTCGTTGGGCCGGCGGTCGTGGTCGTGGTGGCCGGCAGCGTCGTGGTCGTCGGCGGCAGTGTCGTAGTCGACGACGACGTTGTCGAGGTCGAGGACGTCGTGGTCGTCGTCGTTGCCGGGCAGTCGCCGTCGCAGATCAGGGTAACCGGCAGACCCACGGCTTTTTTGAGAACGCGAAGAGCGTCCGTCGCGGTGATCTTCGCGTTGCAGTCCACGTCGCCGCACTGCTGAGCGGAAACTGGGGAACAAAGAGCGAGCAGCACGGACGCTGCGCAACTCGAGGCAACGAGGAGTCGGGGGAAAGACGCCATGGCACACCTCCTTGGGTGAGGGTGACCGACGCAAGCTCCCCGGACCCGTCCGGCGGGCCGACATCGTCCTGCTACCACCAAAGGCCCCATGAGCGCAAGTCCCGGTGCCGTGCGCGATCCGAGGGCGCCTGATCAGGAACGCTTGTCGCAGCGGCGACGCTGATGGATGATTCGGCTTCAGGGAGGAAGCGCCGTGTCACAGCTCGAAGAAATCGAAGCCATCAAGCAGCTCAAATACCGTTATTTCCGGTGCCTCGATACGAAAGACTGGGCCGGTATTCGCGAGACGCTCGCCGAAGACGCCACTTCGGCATACGACGGCGGCAAGTATTCATTCGAAGGCCGCGACGCGATCGTCCAGTTCCTGAGTGACGCTCTCGGTAGTTCCAGGGTGGTGAGCCGGCATCACGGACACCACCCGGAAATCGAGCTCGTGTCGGAGACCGCCGCCCGCGGGACCTGGTATCTCGAAGATTACGTCCTGTTTTGCGAGACCAAGTTAGTGGTCCGTGGAGCTGCCTTCTACCACGATGAGTATGAAAAGATCGACGGTCGCTGGCGGATCAAGTCGACCGGTTACGAGCGAACCTATGAGATCGTCGAGAAGGCCGGGCCCATGGAAAACCTGCGAACCATGTTCGACGGTTCGTCTCTTTCGGGCGGCGGCGCAACGTAACCGCGTTTCCTCACGCGGGCGGAAGCGAAAGCCGGACGTCGATCGTTCCTGCGGCCTCGTTGTGATGCAGAGAGAATCCGAGGCTTTCGGCTAGCTCGAGCATGCGGGTGTTTTCCGGCACCGTCTGGCCGACCATTTCGCGGGTCCCGCGGGCGCGGCAATAGGCGATGAGCTTTGCCAGCAGCGCCTTTCCCAACCCTCGGCCCTTCATGTCCGAGCGCACGATGATGGCGAACTCGGCCTTCGTGTTGTCCGGATCGAATACCGCACGGGCGACTCCGAGCGTTTCCGCGACGGGTTCCGACCGGGTTGCGATGAAGGCCATCTCGCGGTCGTAGTCGATCTGTGTGTACCGCGCGAGCTGTGTGTGCGGCATCTCCCGAACGAGCCCGAAAAAACGAAAGCGGATGTCCTCTGGGTGGAGGCGTACGAAGAACTCTCGGTGGGCCGCCTCGTCCTCGGGACGGATCGGGCGAAGAACAACCGTCAGGCTGCCATCGAGGGTCACTCGTTCTTCGAGTTCGCGAGGGTAGGGCCGAATCGCGAGCCGCGCCGCCGGCTCGCCGGCGGCGGGTTCGACTCGGACACGAGCGTCGAGCGCGATGACTCCACGATCGTCTGCATAAAGCGGGTTGATGTCGAGTTCGGCGATCTCTGCGACGTCGACGATCAGCTGGGAAAGGCGGACCAAGGTCAAGCAGATCGCGTCGAGGTCGGCCGGCGGCCGGTCCCTGTATCCCTGAAGGAGCTTGTAGATCCGTGTGGTCGCGAGCATGTGCCGCGCCAGGGCGAGGTTCAGCGGCGGCAGGGCGAGGGCCTTGTCGGCGACGACCTCCACCGCGGTGCCGCCTTCGCCGGCCAGCAGCACGGGGCCGAACACCGGATCGGTCATCACGCCGGCGATCAGTTCGTGCGCTCCAGGGCGGCGGACCATCTCCTGGACGGTGAATCCCGCAAGCGTAGCGTCCGGTCGATGTTGCGCGAGTCGGCGGGCCATGCCTTCGGCTGCCGCCTCGACGTCGCGGCTGCTCTCGAGGTTGAGCGCGACGCCGCCGACATCGGACTTGTGGGAAACCTCGGGCGAGAGAATCTTGAGCGCAACCGGGAACCCGATCCGCTCGGCGATGCGCCCGGCCTCGGCGGCGTCGCGTGCGACTTCGGTCGCGACGGTCGGAATACCGTAGGCCTCGAGGACTTGCTTTGCTTCAGGCTCTGTCAGAATCGAGCGCCCTTCGGCGAGTGCTGCGGCAGCGATCGCGCGAACACGCGCAGGGTCGCCGCTGAACTCCTCGGGGATCGACGGCGGCGTTTCGGTGAGAATGTCCTGGTTGCGCCGGTAGCGGACCATGTGCAGGAAGGCACGCACCGCGCTGCTCGGCGTTTCGTACGTGCGAATGCCCGCCTCGGCGAACAGCCGGCGGCACTGGGCGGCCGTCGCCTCGCCGAGCCAGCTCGTGAGGACGTTGTCCGGGCGCTGGCGGCACAGCTCGATCACGGCTCGCGCGACCTCCTTGCTCGAAGCAACGGCGGTAGGGATGTTCAGTACCAGCGTGGCATCGACTCCCGGGTCGTCGAGGATGGCGTCGAGCGCGCGGCTGTAGCGCTCTCCATCGGCATCGCCGATGATGTCCGCCGGGTTGCCTCGCGACCATGTCGGGGGCAGCACCTCGTCGAGCCGGGCGATCGTTTCTTCGGAAAATTCGGCTAGACGCCCGCCGCCTTCCACTAGCGCGTCGGTAGCCAGCACACCCGGGCCGCCGCCGTTCGTGAGGATCGCCAGTCGGTCTCCACCGATCGGCTTTGCTCGCGCGAGTGTTTCCACGGCCTCGAATAGTTCTTCGACCTGCCCGACGCGTAGGATGCCGGCACGTGCAAGCGCCGCGTCGTAGACGTCGTCGGATCCGGCGAGTGCTCCGGTGTGGGAGGCCGCAGCGCGGGCGCCCTCGGCGGCTCTACCCGACTTGATCGCGAGCACCGGCTTGTTGCGGGCTGCCGCCCGTGCGGCCGACATGAACTTGCGCGCCTCGTCGATGGCCTCGATGTATAGAAGGATCGCGTCCGTCTCGGAGTCGCCAGCGAGGTAATCGAGCACGTCACCGAAGTCGACATCGACTGCGTTGCCGATCGAGAGAAAGCATGAAAAGCCGATGCCGCGTGCATCGGCCCAGTCGAGAACCGCCGTGCACAAGGCGCCCGACTGGGACACGAAAGCGATCCGGCCTGGACGGGCGGCGCGATGGGCGAAGCTCGCGTTGAGACCCGCACGTGGCGCGAGTACGCCGAGGCAGTTTGGACCCAGTACCCGCGTGCCCAGCGGCCGTGTTGCCTCGAGCAGGCGGGTTTCGAGGTCGATGCCTTCTTCGTCGTGCTCGCGCCGCAGCCCGGCCGTCAATACGATCACCGCCCGCGTTCCAGCCTTTGCCAACTGGCCGGCGACTTGCGGCACGACGCGGGCCGGCGTGCAGATCACCGCGAGGTCAGCGGCCATGGGCAGCTCGGAGACCGTCGGATAACACAGCACGCCGGCGACCGATCGGTACTTCGGGTGAACGGGCATGACCGGACCGTCGAAGCCGGCGGCCAACATGTTGCGGGTGACGACGTTTCCGAGACTGCGAGGGCGCCGCGAAGCACCGACGATCGCGACGGACCGCGGCAGAAAAAGCGCATCGAGGTTGTGAACGCTCACGCCGGGACCATCGACGATACCGCTGCGCACTGCAAGCCGAATTC
>CAZQYE010000156.1:0-5461 GCA_964597375.1 uncultured Myxococcales bacterium | reverse complement strand
CGGTGATCTTGCGGAACTCGTTCCACACTTCGCGGGCCGCCTCGATCGTTCCGAGCGTGTCGACGACGATCACGCCGTCCTCCCCTACGAGCAGGATCGAGTTGGCCAGTCCGTAGCCGATCGCCACGTGGACGCGGTCGGTGACGTGCTCGATGCGGCGGCGAAACTCCTTGCTGTGCTCGGCTAGATCGGCCGGGGTCTTCACGCGTTCGAATGAGACTTCGCGGGCCGGCTTCGCGCAGCCCGCCGTGCAGAGACAAACGGCGGCAAGCGCAACGACTGCCGCGTGTTCGGAACGCACGGTTCGCCTAGGCCGCCGGAGCCACGGAACCGGGCGGCAGCCGGCGGCGCTTGGGACTTCGCGATCGCCGCCCCCTCTGCGGCCATTCGTCTCTGGCTCGGACCGATCGCCCGCTGTTCCGACACACAACTCGAGGATCACTCGCCGCTTGATCCGCCCCGAAAGCCGCGAGAAGAAATCGAGAAGGCGCATCTGCCATCCGTACTTGGCGCGCAGTGCCGCGTACGCGCGCCGCTCGAGATCGGCTTCCTCGACGACGCGTCCGGTTCCCTCCACCCAGGGGCCGCAGACCGTTCCGCGAACGTTGCACTCAGCGACGCGAATGCGTGGGTTGCGGCGCAGGCGCCTTACCTTGTAGGAAAGCCCGTCGGTGAAGACGTAAAGGCGTCCGCCAATCTCGGCGAACCATACGGGCGTCTCTGCGGCCGTGCCGTTCTTGCGAAACGTTGCGAGGTTGATGTATGCGCCGGTCATTCGTCCGTCCTCCTCACGTCGGAGCAGCAGTGCCGTCTTCGGGGCGACAATGTTCTTGGAGAACGTCCCGCGAGCAAACCGTGGTTGATCGACTCGAGAGTCGTCGCTGGTTTCTTGGGATGGACCGGGCAGTCGCCGGCTCGGGAGACGAACCAGGCGGCTCCTTGCTTGCAAAGCAAACCAAACGGGATGCTCGATCCGAATGCACCCGCGTGTGCAGAAGGCTACGGCCTTGCTCCCAAAGGGAACCAGACGGGATACTCTCTCGCGCAACGGATTCGCTGGGCCGCGGGCCCTAGACGGCGGGACCATCCCGCGGCTGGCGACAGTGGCCGAGCCCGGTGCGGCGTCCTGGCCGCAACGAACGAATGCACGCCGGCGGGCGCCGCCCCCGACGAGCGGCCTGCGTGACCAATGCTTGCTTTCGCCTGGACTCAAAACGACGAGAGCCGCCCGGAACTCATCCGAGCGGCTCTCGCACGAAGCAGGTGTTGATCGCGCCGGTTACGGCGTCGAGCAGTTCACCACCGTGCCGCACGGGCAGGTCGTCGGCGGGCAGTTCACTACCCGGCCGGGCTCGTACGGCGGAGACGGCAATGTCGGCGGCGTCGGGTCGAGGAAGCACGTGCCGCCACCGCCGCAGTCGCCGTTGGTGGCGCAGGTGAAGCCCTTGTCCGTGCCGCCCTGGCACGTGTCCACCTGGTTGCAGTCGGCGCACTCGACGTTCACCCAGCCCGCATCGCCGGCGCGCATGCTCTGCACCCAGTCGACGAACTTCGGCATCAGGCCGTCCGGGCCGGTGTCCTCATAGAGTTTGTCGAGCCCCCAGATCGTGTGCGCCGACCCCGGTCCGGTGTAGTAGCGGAAGTTCGGCGCGCGCGAGGCGATCGTGTGGACGAAGTCGGTCATGCACGCGTTCCACTCGCACGTTTCCGTCCACCACTGGGTCCACAGCGGCAGCGGGTTCTTCATCACGTTGTAGAACGCCGCCTGGCCGCCGCCGCTCCCGTCGTACGCCGTCTGGTACTGTGCGAAGCGGGCGTTGGGGTAGTGGTTGGCGATGTTCGTCCAGACGTCGACGATCGAGAGCTGCTTGGGATCCACGTCGAGCCCGGGCACGAACTTCGGCAGCCTCTTGGCCACGCCCCAGTTGTCGATGTACGTCTGCAGCCAGGCTTCGGTGATCACGCCGGCACCGGCGTCGCCGACCACCTCGAACTGTGCGCTCGGGTAGACTTCTTCGAGCAGGAAGGTCGAGTTCATGATCGCACCGTAGGCGCCGGCGCTCGATCCGGACACGAACACTTCGTCCGGATCGACGAAATGCTCGCGCGCGAACTTCTCGGCGACCATCGCATTGACGCGACCGCGGTGATGAATGACCGCCGTGCTGTAGCGCGTGTCCGCGTCGCCCCAATGGACGTCGCCCGTGCAGTACGATACGAACACGACGTGCCAGTCCTTGAACGGGTTGCGCGGATCGTTCATGTCGGCGAAGCCCGTTCCCACGAGGTCGGGGTTGTCGCCCGGTCCGGCTTCGTTCTTGAACGTGTTGGCGACCCAGCACGTCGTGTCGCTCCAGCAAGCGCCGCCACCCTGGTAGTACATGAGCAGCTTGTTTACCGTGCCGCGCTTATAGAAGAACGAGTACGGCGTGCCTTTCGAGCACAGCGGCTTGAGGTCCTCGCCCTTGTAAGTGACCGTCGTAGGCGGAATCTCCTGCGTGAAGACCGTCGGCAGGCCCGGCGAGGTCGTCGTGGAGATCATCGTGTCGCTCTCGACCGTCGTCACTTCGCCCGTTACGCTCGCAGCAGCCGGTGCGGCCGCAGTGCACAGCGGCGAGGCCTTGGCGTACGCATCCGTGAACTTCGCCGTCGCCTTGTCGCGGCTGGCGGTGAGCTTGCTCCGGTCGCGGTCCTTGCCGGGCACCTTGACGTGCTTCGACTGGGCCTTGAGCAGTCCCGAGCAGAGCTTTCCAGCCGCTTTGAGGATCTTCGACCGGCACTTGCGATCGTTTGCGTCGTTGTCGTCGCCGCCCGCACGAATCAGGGTCTGCAGGCTGTCTACGGCCGCTCGCAAGTCCGTTTCGGCGGTCGACGCGTTGACGGTGGTGACCGTGCAGTCGACGCCTTTCTTCGTCGCGCCTTGGTCCGCCTTGTCCCAGACCGCTGCCAACTTGGCCGCAGCCTTGGCGATGGCGGCATCCCGCTTCACGCCACCGGTATCGGCGGCCGGATTCGCCTGGTACTTGGCCCACGCAGTGAGTGCGCCCTGGCAGAACTTACCTGCGGCTTTGATCTTCTTCGAGACGCAGACGTTGGTCGGGTAGGCACCTGCCTGTGCGCGTACGGGAATGATAGCTGCAGCGACGGCCGCCGCGACGGCGATCGACAGCACTCGCTTGGACGTTGTTGACATGGCCTTCTCCATTCTCTTACAGAGTTCGTTTGCTCTGGCCCCCGGCCGGCCCTGCATGGCGGGGAGGCCCGTATAAACACCCGAGCGAGCGTACTTGCTGCGGGCAACCGCTGTCAAGGCGAAGATTGCCGCACCTGGGGGCTTGCGCCCGCTCGGGGGAGGCAAGGAGCCGCCGGCGCAGGAGGCGGGTGGGCGCCGGTCGCAAAAATCGGCGCCGGAGCCGGGAAAACGGCCCAGAGGGCGACCTGGCGCGGCCAAACGTGCTAAGCTCTCGACCGTTCGGCGGGGGGCGAAACGCGGGCTGGCCCCCACCCCGTTCGGGGGGTGCGAAGGCGCGCAGGAACGTGGTGCTCGACGAGTCAGTGGCAGGCAAATTGCGGTATGTGCGCGTTTCCGACCCGCACATCGACCTCGACCGTTTCCCGGACTTTTTCATTGCCGGGCCCCAGCGCACCGGTACGACCTGGCTTCATGCCAACCTGCGGGAGCACCCCGAGGTGTTCCTGGCCGAACCCAAGGAGCTGTTTTACTTCAGCCGGCTGAAAACCCCCGAGCACCCGCGTTTCCAGTCGGCCGAGCTCGATTGGTACTTGGCGTTCTTCCGCGACCCGGCCTGGCGGTGGCTGCTCAAGCAAGGGTTCTGTCTGCTCCGCTACGGCCGTCCCTACCGCCCGAAGGTCCGCGGCGAGGCGACGGCGAGCTACGCCGCCCTCGATCGCGACGTGATCGAAGAGGTCGCCGTGCTCAACCCGCGGCTCAAGGTCATCTTGATGGTACGCGACCCAGTGGACCGGGCCTGGTCCCATGCGATGAAGGACTTGGTCCGAAATCCGGGCCGTTCGTTCGAGGACGTCTCCGAGGAGGAGTTCGTCGAGTTTTTCAAGGACCCGTATCAGCTGCGCTGCGCCGATTACCGCACGCAGATCGACAACTGGCGCTCGTGCTTGGGCAGCGATCAGGTGCTCGTCGGTCGTTTCGACGACATCGCCCGCCGGCCGGTCGAGTTCATGCAGGACGTGTGCAGCTTCCTCGGCATTTCGGGCGCGCGCCGTCTGCTCGGCCGGCGCGTGGAGCAGGCGGTCAATCCGTCCGCCTCGCGCCCGATTCCCCCGCGCCTTCGCGCTCGGCTCGAAGAGATTCTGGCCGACTCGATCGCGGCATACGAGCGCGCCGAGTTCTAGCCAAGCCATCGCGCTCAGCATTCCCGCAGCAAGGCGTCGTGCCGTGCGTTGACCGGCGATCGCCAGGCCGTGGCGGCTCTTTTGCGGCGACGCCGGTGTTTCCCGTGCGGCCGGTCATGTCGGCCAGGGCGGGCATCTTTTGGCTGCAGAGAAATATAGAGAGATATGGCCGGCTCCGTACGCTCCGAGGCTGTCCTCGTTGAGCTCGCCGGTCTTGCCGGCTAGGGTGCGCGCATGAGTCTGGCGGAGTTTCGATATACCAAGAAAACAGTCGAGGTCGAGGGCAAGCGCATGGCCTACGTCGAGGTGGGCAGCGGCGACCCGATCGTCTTCCTCCACGGCAACCCGACCTCTTCGTACCTGTGGCGCAACGTGATTCCCCATCTCGAGTCGATGGGACGCTGCATTGCTCCCGATCTCATCGGAATGGGGGATTCAGACAAGCTCGACGACAGCGGCCCGGATCGGTACCGCTTCGTCGAGCACCGGAGCTTCCTCGACGGCTTTCTCGAGCGGGTGGGCGTCGGCGATCGCGTGACCTTCGTCATCCACGACTGGGGTTCGGCTCTAGGATTCGATTGGGCGCGACGGCACAGCGATGCGGTTCGCGGCATTGCGTACATGGAAGCGATCGTCATGCCGCTCACCTGGGACATGTGGCCAAAGGCTGCGACCGAAGTATTCCAGGCGCTGCGCTCGCCGGCTGGTGAGGAAATGATTCTCGAGCACAACGCTTTCGTCGAGCAGGTCCTGCCGGCTTCGGTGCTGCGCAAGCTGAGCGAAGAAGAGATGCAGGCATACCGCCGGCCGTTCGCCGAACCGGGAGAGGGCAGGCGGCCTACGCTGACCTGGCCGCGCGAGATTCCCATCGATGGCGAGCCGGCCGACGTGGTCGCCATCGTCGAGGAGTACGGCCGCTGGCTGTCCGAGAGCGATGTGCCGAAGCTGTTTATCGATGCCGACCCCGGCGCGATCTTGCGCGGGCAGCAGCGGGACTTTTGCCGGAGCTGGCCGAATCAGAGCGAGGTCAAGGTCAAGGGCATCCACTTCGTTCAAGAGGATTCGCCGGACGAGATCGGCCGCGCCG
>CAZQYE010000155.1:0-5481 GCA_964597375.1 uncultured Myxococcales bacterium | reverse complement strand
CTGCCCCGAGTCACGATCTCCTGGCCGCTCGAGCCCCGAGAGTTGCTCGCCCGGCAACCGTCGAGCGCTCGCGGCCTCCCCGCGTTACATGCCGGCCGCGTCCAGCAACGACCGCGCAGCGAGCGCCAGCCCGAGCATTCACCGTGCCCTGCTTACCGCCTACCCCCGCCGCGCTCGCATGACCTCCTTGTAGTAGGAGCCGAACGTACCGAACAACGTCCGCACGTCGAGCGTGCTCGTCATCGTATCCATCACGCCGAACGGCAGCATCGAGGGGATGTTGCCGCGCGCGTACTCGAGCATCCATGCGTGGTCGGGAATCCGATAGCCCTTCACCTCGCCTCGTTCGAGCACCGTGACATCCCCTGGGCCGTACACCTGCCGGTCCGTGTCGCCAAGACCGTAGCACCAGACCTCGCCGTCGAAGATGAAATCGTAGACGACGGAGCGGTAGCGACCCGAGTGGCCTTCGGTCCCGATCGGCGTACCGAAGAAGATGATGTACTCGCGCATCGACGCGTAAAGGAGCGTCATCTGCCCCATCGCGCCACCGGCGTTGTTCATGTGCCAGCGGCGCTCGCCCGTTTGAATGCGCCGCGGGTAGGCTTGCGACAGCGCCTCGGTGATCCGGTCCATCGCCTCGCCAACCGGCAGGCCGATGCCTTGCCTGACACACTCGTGCAGTCTCTCCGGCTCGAACACGTATTCCATCGTCTAGCTCCCTCGACTGTCGCGCGTTTGCCGCCGGCACCGTCGTAGCCGCTTCTGCTCGGGCTGGCCGCTCGATTCTTGCCGGCTTCGCCGCCATCGCTGCCGCGTGCGCTTCGGCTCGCCCGACCAGCCGCCCTCGATGCCTGACCCGCATCGTTTCGCTCGCCGCGGTTCCATGCTCGCCGCCGTTACACACCGCGGCAGCTTGAGGCGGCCAAACGCGAGCGGCGCATTCGTTGCCATCGCGCCAGCGGCCTTGTACACCAGCAAATGTCGTGATGTCCAGGCAAACGAGCTACGGCAGCGATCCGCCGGCCGGGCGCGCACGTGCCCGAACTGCCGCTGGGTTCATCACGCTGCTCGTTTGCGCCGCCTTCCTCACCGGCGCGGCCGCCGGCTGCCGGCACCGCGACAAGACGATCCGCATCTTTACGGCCCGCAAGGTGATCACGATGGAGCCGTCTCAGCCCGAGGCAACCGCCGTCGCCGTGCGCGGCGATCGGATCGTCATGACCGGATCGCTCGAGGAACTTCGCAAGCGTCTGCGCGGCGTGCCGATCGAGGTCGATCGGCGGTTTCGAGACAAGATCGTCCTGCCCGGTTTCATCGAGCCGCACCTACACCCTTCTCTGGCGGCGACGATTCTTCCGATCGAAATCGTCTCGGCGGTCGAGTGGTGGACGCCCCGCGGCCGCACCAAGGCGGTCCGCACGCACGAGGCCTTTCTCGAGCGGCTTCGCGAACTCGACCGCGAGTACCCGCCGGGCAAATGGCTCATCGTCTGGGGTTATCACGAGCCGTATCACGGCCCTCTTTCCCGCGCGGACCTCGACGAAATATCCCGCGACCGTCCGATCATGGTCTGGCAGCGTTCGGTCCACGAAATGTTCTTCAACACCCGCGCACTCGAGCGGCTCGATCTGACCAAAGCCGATTTCGACGCAGATCCCCAGGCCGACTGGGAGACCGGACATTTGTGGGAAACGGCGGTTCTCACGCTCGGCCGGCCGATGGCTCGAATCCTGGCGTGGCCGCCTACCTACTGGCGCGGGCTCTCGATGATGAAAGAGGTCATCCACCGCGGCGGAATCACGACCGTTGGCGAGCAGGGATTCCCACAAGTGAGCGAGTTCGCCGAGCTGCTTGCCCTCAAGCTCGCGATGCTCGCCCCCGACGTGCCGTACCGCTTCGTTCTCGTGCCCAACGCCATGTACCTCCTGCGGCGCGAGGGCTCACCGATCGCCGCCGAGCAAGCCGCACGCCGCATGCTCTCGTGGTCGAGCGACCGCGTCCGCATCGTGCGCCACATGAAGTACTACGCTGACGGCGCGATCTACAGTCAGCTCATGCAGATGTCCAAGCCCTACCTCGACGGACACCACGGCGAGTGGATGATGAAGCCCGAAGAGCAGGCTGCCGTGCTCGACGTGTTCTGGCGCAAGGGCTGGAACGTCCACGTTCACGTGAACGGCGACGCCGGTCTCGATGTCGTCCTCGACCAGATCGAAAAGCTCATGCGCGAGGCCCCGGATCCACGCCGGCGCATCGTGCTCGAGCACTACGGATACGCGCGTCGCGACCAGCACAAGCGGGTCGCGGATCTTGGAATCCTCGTCTCGAACAATCCTTACTACGTCTATGAGCTCGCGCCCGTGTACGCCGAGCACGGTCTTGGTCGCGAGCGTGCAGAGCACATTTCGCCGCTCGGTGGCCTGGCACGCGCCGGCGTTGCGTTCTCACTGCACTCGGACTTCCCCATGGCGCCGGCCGAGCCACTGCGCCTGGTGTGGGCCGCGGTAACGCGCAAGGGAAGCGACGGAAACACCTGGGGACCGGGCGAGCGTGTCTCACTCGATCTCGCGCTGCGCGCCGTGACGATCGAAGCGGCACGGAGCCTCGGCCTCGAGCAGGAGATCGGATCGATCCGCACCGGCAAGAAAGCAGACTTCACGATTCTCGACGAGGACCCGTACGAGGTAGATCCGAATCGCCTCAAGGACATCGGAGTCTGGGGCACGGTATTCGAGGGGCGGGTGTACCCGGCGGACTGATCAGCGCGTGGGCAAACGTCCGATACGTGCTCGGAGGTCGAAAAAGAAACTGCCGGTTGAAACCCACTCCCGCCTTCATCAGGGTGAATCGATACCAGCGTGGCATGAGCGTGCTCCCACCGAGTCGCCCTAGCCATACCGGGACAAAGGAGCACGACGCCCATGTCAAAGATTGCCGTCATTCAGCATCCGCCCGTTCTCGGCGACCGCGACGCCACGATCGCTCGAGCGATCGATCTCGTAGCTCGAGCCGCGGGCGCCGGCGCCAAGCTGCTGGTTTTTCCGGAAGCCTACGTTCCCGGCTACCCGACGTACATCTGGCGGCTGCGGCCCGGGGGCGACATGCGCCTCAGCGGAGAAATCCACGACCGCATGGTCGCCAATGCCGTCAACATCGCGGGCGGGCATCTCGACTCATTGCGCAACGTGGCACGAAAGCACGACGTTGATGTGCTCGTCGGCTGCGACGAGCTCGATGCCGAGTTCAGCCGTGCGACGCTCTACAACACGTACGTTCATATCGCCCGCGACGGAGCAATCGCCAACGTCCATCGCAAGGTCATGCCGACCAACCCCGAGCGTATGGTCTGGGGACTGGGCGATGGTACCGGCATCCGTGTCGTCGACACGCCGGTGGGCCGCGTGGGCTCGCTCATCTGCTGGGAAAACTTCATGCCGCTTGCGCGTATGGCGCTCTACGCGCAGGGCATCGACGTCTACGTCGCGCCGACCTGGGACAGCAGCGATGGGTGGATCGGCACCATGCAGCACATTGCGCGCGAGGGGCGTTGCTACGTGGCGAACTGCTGCACCGCCATGCGCGGTTCGGATGTTCCCGAGGACTTCCCCGGTCGCGCAGAGATTTTCTCGGACGAAGAGTGGATCAATGCAGGCGAGAGCTGCGTGGTCGCCCCGGGCGGCAAAATCGTCGCCGGCCCCGTGACCAACGAAGCTACGATCCTCTACGCGGATGTCGACATCGAGAAGGTACGCTCTTCCCGCCGCAGCCTCGATGTCGCCGGGCACTACCACCGCCCGGACATTTTCAAGTTCGAGGTCGATCGGCGACGCCGCGTGCCCGCAGCGTTTCGCGAGGATGCGCCCTAGAATCCGCGGTCGCCGCAAGGACCGGCCCGCTCGGTATTCGTGGTACCGGCGGCGGCGATGCGCTATGAAGGACGTTCGTTCATGATGGAGTTTCTGCCGTGGCACTGACCCCCGAAACGATCGCAATGCTCAAGGCGGCCATCGTCGACACCGTACCGTTCGCCAAGCGCACGGGCGTCGAGGTCGTCGAGCTGGCCGAACGCTACGTGAAGATGCGCATGCCGTTCGAGCCGAACGTCAATCACGTCGGCATCATGTACGCGGGGGCGTTGTTCACGCTCGCCGAGCTTCCCGGCGGTGCGATCTTCGCAACGACGTTCGACTACAAGCGGTTCTATCCGATCGTCAAGGACATGCAGATTCGCTTCCGGCGCCCTGCAACGACCGACGTAACCGTCGAGGTCCGGCTTTCTGAAGAGCAGGCACGCGACATCGAAGAGCGCGCCGAACGCGACGGCAAGGCCGACTACGAGTGGGAGTGCGAACTCCGCGACGCATCGGGCGAGGTCGTGGCGACCTCGAAGAACGTCTACCAGATGCGCAAGATCGGAACGTAACGTCCCGCCCGGTCCCACGCTTATTGCATCTTCGCGAGCCGCTCGAACAGGATACGGCTTACAGCACTACGACCGCGGACTTCCTCGACTAGCGATCTCGTCACCTCAGCGACGACCTCGCGACCACCACTCTCGATCAGCTCACCGTGACAGAGGAAGACGTGCTCGATCGGCCACCGCAGAACCGCAGCCATACTCTCCTCGAAGGCAGTAGCGTCCGTGGTGTAGTACCGGAATTCGGGCGACGCCATCGGGCAAGAACGGATCCCGAAAATCCGTCCGAGGACCCGCGCCAGGGGAGACGCGATCCCCGGTCCGATTCGCTCAACGAAATCTCCCACCAGGAGCGTCCGCGACGGCCGGTGAAAGAACAGGGCCTCGGAGAAAAATACGTTGCCGCCGGTCAGGACGTGCTCGAGGTCGGGCGCCCAGGCCTCGACAGGCGCGTTCGAGAGAACTTCATCGAAGGAGAGGTCGGGCAGGCGTTCGGGTAGCCCGGGAGGAACGAAGAGTTTGGCCGCCGGAAAGGCCGCGCGGTACTGGGCAAGCGTCAGGTTGTGGATCTTGTTCGGCGATACGATGAAGGAGACCTGCCCGAGACTGTCGAGCTCCTCGCGCAGGCGAGGAGTCAGCGGCACCGGACTGTAAAGAAACAGCCGGCCTCCGGGCAGGCGAATCGCAGCCATCCGCGTCTGGAGCCGAAATCCATAAAATCGAACCACGGACTCCTCGACGAACACGTTTCTCGCAAACTCGCGCATGCGCCCACCGGCAAGCCATCAAGGCACGGCGAGCTCGCAAAGCAAACCTGCTCGGCGCCAGCACCTCGATCGACATGATCGCGCGCTTAGGCGGTAACGTGCACGTTACCGTTTGGATGCCTAAGAAGACCGCCGGAGCGCTTGGCAGCGAGCACCGACCTGAGCACTCGCTATCGGCCCTCATGGCGGGCTTCTTCGCACGATTGTTTATGATGCCTGAGGCATTGCACCAGCCCTCTTCGGCACTGTTCCATGAAGACCGTGGCACCGTTCAAAAGCGAGATGGCACCGCCC
>CAZQYE010000154.1:0-5496 GCA_964597375.1 uncultured Myxococcales bacterium | reverse complement strand
AGGTCGCCGACGGGATTTATCTCTCCGAGGGACTGTCGAACAGCTTCCTCATCGTCACCGGCGCCGGCCGCATCGTCATAAACACCGGGATGGCGTTCGAAGCACCCGTTCACAAACGCAATTTCGACGCGGTCGATTCTTCGCCCGTCCGCTACATCGTGCTGACCCAGAGCCACGTCGACCATGTGGGTGGTGTGGAGCTCTTTCGTCAGGAGGGTACCGAAGTCGTTGCGCAGGCGGGAAGCGTCGCCTTCCAGACCGAAGATGCGATGCTTCGCCCGTTTCGGTCCTCGCGAAGTAGCTTTGCGTTTGCCGATGCGATCGAGCGCTGGGCGCGCCATGCCAAAGACCTTGGCGGCCCGGCGGCACCCACTCAGCCGGTGGTGGAGCCGACGATCACCTTCGACAATTTCTATCGGTTCGAGCTCGGCGGCACCGCGCTCGAGCTGTTGGCCGTGCCCGGCGGGGAGACCACGGAATCGTGTGTCGTATGGCTTCCCGACCGCCGCATCTGCCTGACGGGCAACCTCTTCAGCGCCTTGTTCGGCCACTTTCCCAACCTGGCGACGATTCGCGGCGACCGCTACCGCGATGCGCTTCGCTTCATCGACTCTCTCGAGCGCGTGCGCAGGCTCCATCCGGCGCTACTCCTGGTCGGCCACCACGGTCCGGTCGAGGGTGAGGATCTGATTCAGGCCGAGCTCGGGCGGTTGCGCGATGCCGTTGCCTACGTTCACGAAAAGACGGTCGAGGGCATGAACGCCGGAAAGAGCCTCTACGAGGTCATGCGTGAGGTGCGGCTGCCGCCGGAGCTCGAGGTCGGTGAGGGCTACGGAAAGGTGTCCTGGGGCGTGCGTGCGATCTGGGAAAACTACACCGGCTGGTTCCAGCAGCGCTCGACGACCGAGCTTTACGCCGTGCCGTATTGGAGCGTCCATGCCGAGCTCGTCGAGCTGGCGGGAGGACCGGATGTCGTTGTCCGCCGCGCCCGCGCTCGCCTCGATGCGGGCGAGCCGCTCGAGGCGATCCACTTGGCCGAGGCCGCACTGGCGGCCGCCCCGGCGCACGCCGGTGCTCTGGGCGTCCTGATCGCCGCCCACGAGGCCCTCTTGGCTGAAAGCGCGAACTTCTGGGAGGCCTCGTGGCTCGAGTTTCAAATTCGGCGACTGCGTGCCGCACTCGAGCAAGCGGAGAAGCAATCGTGAGCGAGCCGCGGCCGCCCGACATTCGCATCGACGATCTCGCCGATCCCGTCCTCACTCCGATTCAGCGGCAGGCGATTGCAGAGGCCGAGCGCCAGCCGGTCGAGCTCCGCGTCGATGCGGTGCTCGATGCAGCGGTAAGGCGTACCGGGCTGAGCGATTTCGGTGCGGACGACTTTCGCGAACGGCTGGCCGTTTGGCTCGAGGCCGCTGCCGAAGACGACAACGCGAGTGCTCTCGGGCGAGCGATCGTATTCAACGACTGCGTTCGCTACGCCAGCAACCGGCTGCGTCTCGAAGACTTGATCCGCCGCCATCCCGAGATCCTTAAGATCGAGATCCAGCAGCCGATCATCATCGTGGGCCTTCCCCGCTCAGGAACGACGCATCTTCTCAATCTGATCGCGGCGGATCGGCGCCTGCGATCGCTTCCCTACTGGGAAAGCCTCGAGCCAGTGCCCGCGCCGGGCGAGGAGCATGGGCCGGACGGTGCCGACCCGCGGCTTGCTCGTTGCCGGCAGGCCGCGGCCATGCAGGATGCACTGCTGCCGCTTCTACGGGCCATGCATTTCATGACCCCCGAGCACATCCACGAAGAAATCGAGCTGCAGGCCATCGATTTCTCGTCGTACCTGCTCGAATGGATCGCCCACGTCCCGCGGTGGCGCGACTACTACCTCTCCCACGACCAGCGCCCGCACTACCTTTATATGAAAAAAGCGCTCCAGGCGCTCCAATGGCTGAGGGGACCCGACCGCTGGGTGCTGAAGTCTCCCCAGCATCTCGAGCAAATCGGCCCGCTGCTGGAGACATTTCCCGATGCGACGTTTGTGGTGACGCACCGCGATCCGGTCTCCGTTATTCAGTCGATTGTGACGATGCTCGCCTACGGCTCCCGGGTGCGCTGCAAGCGCGTTCTCTTGGGCCGCATCGCCGAATACTGGACCGACCGGGTCGAGCGCCTGTTGCGCGCCTGCGTGCGCGACCGGGACCGATTGCCCGCCGAGCGCACGGTGGACGTACTGTTTCACGAGTTCATGGCCGACGACCTAGCGATGGTCGAGCGGATCTACTGCACCGCCGGGCTCGAGATCGACGCACAGGCACGCCAGGCATTCGACCGGTTCGTCCGCGAGAATCCGCGAGGCAAGTACGGTCGTGTGATCTATCGGCTCAAGGAAGACTTCGGAATCGATCCGACCGAGCTGCGCCGGCGCTTCGACTTTTACTTCGAGCGCTTTCCGGTGCAGCGAGAAGCCGGCGAAGGAGAGTAGGCACGATGAGCGAGAGGCGCGTTCGCTTCGACTTTTCGGGTTGTAGGATCCTGGTGACCGGCGGCACGAGCGGGATCGGCCACGCGATCGCCCGCGCTTTCTTGGAGGCAGGCGCGCACGTAACGATCACCGGACGGCGCGAAGGCCCTGGTTCCTACGAAGGGAGGGATCTCTCGGACCTCGACTACCGGCAGCTTTCGATGACCGATACCGAGGGCATCGACCGCCTGGCGTCTTCGCTCGACGGCCTCGACGTGCTGGTGAACAACGCCGGAGAAAACATGCCCGGGGGCCGCAGTGAGTATGATCCCGACGTGTTCGAGCATGTGGTTGCGGTGAACCTGTTCGGTGCCTACCGCATGGCCGCCGCGTGTAAGCCGTTGCTCGCAAAGAGCAGGCTCGAAGGCGGCGCCAGCGTGATCAACCTAGCGTCGATGTCCTCGTACTTCGCGGTGCCGATGGTTCCCGGCTACGGTGCGGCCAAGGCAGGCATCGTGCAGATGACGAAAAACCTCGGTGTCGCCTGGGCGCGCGAGAACGTGCGCGTCAACGCAATTGCGCCCGGCATCATCGAGACGAACATGACCGCGGCGATGAAAGGCGTTCCCGAGCTGGAAGGACCGCAGATCGCGCGCACGCCGATGGGCCGCTGGGGCACGCCCGCCGACGTCGCGCCGGTGGCGTTGTTCTTGGCCAGTCCCGCCGCACGTTTCATGACCGGCCAGACCGTGAACGTCGACGGCGGATACTCGGTTGCCTGAGCGGCGAGGCGGCTTCGGCGGCGATCCGCTACCTACGCAATCTTGCTCTGAACGATTCGCCGCCAAGTACGCATCTGCGCTACGAGCTATTCGCGGCTCTTGTCCAGGCGCGTCTGGTACTCGGACAAAATCCTGCGCGCGACGACCATCTTGTGGACCTCATCGGGACCGTCATAGATGCGCGCGGCCCGCGCGGCACGATACATCGAGGAGAGCGGCAGGTCTTCGGTCATGCCGGCCGCACCGTGTACTTGGATCGCCTTGTCGATCACGCTGTGCAGGACGCGGGCGCCGAAGAACTTGATCAGCGAGATTTCCTCGCGCGCCGCTGCGGGTCCTTCCGTGTCGATCTTCCACGCGGCATGCAGCGTCATCAGGCGGGCCGCCTGAATGTCGGCGCGCGCCTCGGCGATCCAGTCCTGGATGTTCGCCTTGCGTGCCAGCGTCGATCCGAAGGCTTCGCGCAGCACGGCACGTTCGCACATCAGCTCGAAGGCCCGCTGAGCCTGGCCGAGCCAGCGCATGCAGTGGTGGATGCGCCCGGGTCCGAGGCGGTCCTGCGCGATGAGGAACCCGGAGCCTTCCGGGCCGAGTAGGTTGGAGGCAGGCACCCGCACGTCCTCGTACCAGATCTCGGAGTGGTGGTTGAGCTCCTCACCCATCACCGGGATGCCGCGCTGGATCGTCACCCCCGGCGAGTCGAGCGGGACGATCATCATGCTCTGCTGCTGGTAGGTCGGCGCGTCGGGGTTGGTGACGGCCATCACGATCGCAAAGCTCGCCCCGTGTCCGCCGCTCGAAAACCAGGCATGCTTGTTGAGGATGTAGTCGTCGCCGTCGCGCACGGCGCGGCCGCGAAGCAGGCGCGGGTCGGAGCCGGCGACTTCGGGCTCGGTCATCGAAAAGCAGCTGCGGATCTCGCCCTCGACCAGCGGCTTGAGCCAGCGCTCTTTTTGCTCCTCGGTGCCCCACTTCCACAGAATCTCGGCGTTGCCCGAGTCGGGCGCCTGCGAGCCGACGCAGGGCGGGCCGTACGGGCTGCGGCCGAGAATCTCGTTGATGAACACGTAGTACATGAACGGGATACCGGCGCCGCCTGCTTCCTTGGGCAGGTGGAAAGCCCAATAGCCAAGTTCCTTGGCCTTCTGTTGCACTGCGCGCACGTTGGCCGGGTAGGCCGGGCCGCCGACTTCCATCGGCTCGGGCGGCTCGTTTTCGAGCGGATAGACGTACTCGTCCATGAAGCGCGCCACGTTGTCGATCAGCGTTTGAATCTCGGCGGGTATTGCAAAATCCACGAATCGAATCCTCCCAGATCAGGCTTGACGGCGGCCGATCATAGCATCGAGACGGCGGTAAAGAACCACTCCGGCGATCATTGCCGCGACGAACCACAGGGCGGCCTTGGTGCCGCCGCCCACTGCCGCCACTGCCGGACCGGGGCAGTAGCCGATCATCCCCCAACCGATGCCGAATATCGCAGCACCGGCCAGCAGCCGGCCGTCGATCGTCGCCTCGCCCGGAATGCGAAATGTGCCACCGAGCAGCGGCGAGCGCCGCCGGGTGATCCAGCGGTACGAGAGCGCGTGCACGCCGATGGCGCCGACCATGACCAGCGCCAGGCTTGGATCCCAGTTGCCGGTAATGTCGAGGAAGGCGACGACCTTGGACGGCTGCGTCATGCCCGACACGCCCAGGCCGATCGCGAACAACAGCCCGCAGGCGAAACTCGCGAGCGCCGTCACAGCGTTCCTCCGTCCAGCGGTGCAAGGGAGCGTGAAGCCGCCTGCGAGCCAACGCGTGCCGGAACCTGCACCCGCGTGGCACCGGGGTCGAGCCGCGCCAGAGAGGCCGCGAGGGCCGTGACTGCAAAGGGTCGCATCGTAGCGACCGGAGTCGCGAACCCACTCACAACCCGCCTCCAAGCAGGTGGTTTACGACCCAAGTCGAGGCCATCCCGAAGGCCATGAACACGATCGTTGCGACCAGCGAGCGCGGCGAGAGGCGACTGATTCCGCACACGCCGTGGCCGCTCGTGCAGCCGCCGCCGAGCTGCGTGCCGAAGCCGACCAGCAGGCCGCCGGCGATCAGGGCCCCCGGCGAACGCACGAGCGTCATCGCCATTGCTTGGGGATCGAACGTGGCGACCAGCAAGCCGCCGGCGACCATGCCGAGCAAGAACCACGCACGCCAAGCGCGGTCGCCCGGCAGGGGGGACAGCAACCCTCCCACGATGCCGCTGATGCCGGCGATCCGCCC
>CAZQYE010000153.1:0-5502 GCA_964597375.1 uncultured Myxococcales bacterium | reverse complement strand
TTGCACTTGGCGGCGGGAGGCGGTTTATCGCACACTGTGTGGCCGGGATCGTTCGTGAGGGCTTGCGACCAGACGTGCATCGTGGCGTCGCAGTAGCGTAGAGTGGTTCACGAATGATCCCGGCTGGGCTGGGCGCCGCAGGTGTTGCGGCGGTTCGTGATGCATTCGGCCGATATCTTCGTAGCCGTGGTTCTCGCCTTGTTCGCCTTGCGCGGATACGCCCGCGGTTTGCTCTACGAGCTCATGAGCCTGGCGACGTTCTTGTTCGCCGGCGGGCTCGGCCTTCACTTCAACGCCAAGATGGCGGCACGCATCGGCGACTCGGTGCCGGGCCCGCCGTTTCTCGACAACGTTGCGGGCTTTCTCATTCTCTTCTTTCTTACGGTGATGACCGGTCGCCTGGTGATTTCGTTCGTCGAGCGGATGTGGCTGTCGGCCGGCGCCTCACCCCTGAATCGCCTCGGCGGCACGGTCTTCAGTATTTTCAAAGGAGGCGTCTTGATCGGCTGCACGGTGCTCGTCCTGCGCGCAATTCCTCCAGCCTCGGGCGAGGGCGGGCTCCGGGGGACGGTGACCACCCCGGTGGCGCACCTGAACGAGTACTTGGAGCAGAGCTACCTGCCGATGCGACTGGCCGACCTGTCGGGCGGGCTGTTTGCGGCGTTCGTCGAGAATGCCGACGAGCGCGTGCGGGAGTTGCAACCGGGTGGAGAGTAGTGACCGGCGGCCGCGAACCAGATCGCCGGAAGGCGCCAGGGCGAGGGGGTGCCTGCCGTGAGCAGCGCCGGTACGTTGCGATGACCGCCGAGGGAGAGATTGCAGAGAAGCGCCGGGGCGCGAACTCGTTTGCCGTGAGCAGGGCCGAAGAGCTGTGATGATCGCCGGCGGAGAGATCGCAGGGAGGCGTCGCGGCGCGAGCGCGGCTGCCGTGAGCGCGGCCGGAGCGTTACGATGACCGCCGAGGGAAAAAGGCGAACAGGGCGTCGGAGGACGAGCGGAACCGGAAAGCCACGATGATCGCCGAGGAAAAAATCGCCGAGATCCGCCAAGCGGCGCGCATCTCGGAGTTCATCTCGCCGCACGTGGCGCTCAAGCGCCGCGGCCGCAACCTCGTCGGTCTGTGCCCGTTTCACGACGAGAAGACGCCGTCGTTTTCGGTCAACGACGAGCGTGGCTTCTACCACTGCTTCGGCTGCGGGACCGGCGGCAACGTCTTCAAGTTCTTGATGGCGATCGAGGGCCTGAGCTTTCCCGAGGCCGTCCGCAAGGTTGCCGAGCGCTACGGGATCGACGTCCCCGAGGAAGGCGGCGGCCCACAGGCTCCATCGCGCGACCGATACTTTCAGGCCAACGCCAGCGCTGCGCGCTACTTCCGCCGCTGCCTGCTCGAGACACCGGCCGGCCGCCCGGTGCTCGACTACTTGTCGCAGCGCGGCATCGGCGAAGATGCCTCCGAGACTTTCTTGCTCGGCGCTTCCCCGACCTCGGGCGACGGCCTGTTGCGCTGGTTCAAGAAAGAATCGATCGACTTGTCGGTCGGCCGCCAGCTCGGCCTGCTCCTCGAACGGGGCGGCAGGCTGCAAGACCGTTTTCGCGGCCGGCTGATGTTTCCAATTCGTGACGTGCAGGGACGGGTCGTGGGATTCGCCGGTCGCGCCGTCGCCGAGGATGCCGGCCCCAAGTACCTGAACTCTCCGGAATCTCCCGTCTACCACAAGAGCCGGGTGCTCTACGGTCTGTTCGAAGCGCGCGAGGCGTTGCGCGAGACCTCGACGCTGATTCTCGTCGAAGGCTACCTCGATGCGATCGCCCTCAGGCAAGCGGGAATGGGCTCGGTTGCAGCGACCTGCGGGACGGCGCTCACGGCCGAGCAAGCGCGCACGATCCGCCGGCAGGCCGACGAGGTGGTCGTCGTGTTTGACGGCGACAGCGCCGGCACGGCGGCGGCGGCGCGTAGCTTTCCGGTGTTCACCGATGCCGGGCTGTGGCCGAAGATGGTCGTGCTGCCCGGCGGCGAGGATCCGGACAGCTTCGTTCGGGCTCGCGGGCTCGAAGCGTTCGAGGCCGAACTCGGGCGGGCGGTTCCGCTGGTCGATGCGTTCGTCAGGTACACGGCGCAAGCCGCCGGCGGCGGGGCGTCGGGTGCCGCCCGTGCCGCTTCCGAGCTATCGGCCGTTCTGGCGCGACTGGAAAACCCGTTCGAGCGCGACGTGCTCATTCGTAAGGCGGCCTTGTGGACGGGGATTTCCGAGGACGTTCTCAGGCGGCAGGCTCCCGGGGCGGCGGCCCGCTCGGGCGCAGCTCGCCGGGGTCCGGCCACGCAGCCTGCCAAGGCGCCCGGGGGTGCGCCGGGGCCCGAGGAACTGCTGGTCACGCTCATGCTCACCGGCGACGACATCGTGCGTCGTGTCCATGACGAGAAAGTGATCGATTTGATGGTTTCCCCTGTTTGGAAACCCGTAGCTACTGCTATGATAGATAGGTTCAATCGCGGCCTGCCCGGCGATGCCGGTACGACGCTCGAGGAGATTCCCGAGCAGTATCGCCGGCGCGTGGCGGAGCGTTTGGTCGAGGGCGCCGGTCTGGACGATGCGGGGACGCGCGAGCGCATTCTGGCGGACTGCGTTCGCGGGATCCGGCGTTCGGCTCGGCGCCGGCACAACCAGTCGCTGCTGCTCGAGTTGCGGCGGCGTGAGGAACTTGGAGCGGACGTGAAACCAGGCGAGGATCTCGCCGACTGGAAACCCAGGAACCTCTCTGATGCCTAGGAAGCCCGGTTCGAAGAAATCCCCCAAGAAAAAGCCGGCGAAGGCAAAGGGAAAGGCCGAGACCAGGGCCGAGACGGTAGCCAAGAGCGCTGCCAAGAAGGGTACGGCCAAGCGCGCCGGTGCCGAGCCGGCCAAGAGTGCGGCCAAAGACACGGCCGATATCGCCGGCGTCAAAGAGCTCGTCGAACTCGGAAAGAGCAAGGGCTATGTGACCTACGACGACGTGAACGAACTGCTCGATGACGCGATCACCGAAGAAGGCGACATCGAGGACGTTCTCATCACGCTGCGCGAAAGCCACGTCGAGGTACGCGAAGAGGAAGGCCCGGTCGCCGATCCGCTTCCCAAGGTCCGGCGCAAGCAGCGCGCGAGCACTGCCGACGACGAGCGCGAGGATGCCGGCACCGACTACGTCCGCATGTACATGCGCGACATGGGCGCCGTGCCGCTGCTCACGCGCGAGGGCGAAGTCGAGATCGCCAAGCGCATCGAGGCCGGCGAGAACGAAGTGTTCGAGCACGCGTTCCGTTCGCCGTTCGGCCGCCGCCACGTGATGGCGCTTTCCGAATTGCTGCGCAACGGGGAGATCCGGGTTCGCTCGGTGGTCAAGATCGCCGAGCCGGACATGGACGAGGATTCCGGGGACGAAGAAGACGAGGCGGCGCGGGCCGCCGAGGACGAGATCGAGCTGTTCCGGCGCGTCTCGCGCCAGCTCGGGCGGCTGGCGAAGACCGCCGGCAAGATCGACGAGCTTTACGCGGAACTCGCCGAAGGGCGCTTGAGCGACGCGCGCGAGCGCGAAGTGACGGCGACGATCGAAAAGCTCGACAAACGACTGCTCAAAGGGCTTCGCGACATCCCGCTCAACCCCACGCAAGTCCGACTCGTGGTCGAAGAGATTCAGCGCGTGCATCACCGGGTTCGGCGCGAGCTCGGTGAAATCCGGCGGGTCGAAAAGCGCGCCGGCCGCACCGCAGACGAGATCATCGAGATGGCCGGCAGGCTCGGCCAGGACCGAACGACGGACCAACGCATCTGCGGAACGTTGCGGATGAACGTCGAAGGGATCCGCAAAGTCGCCGCCGGAATCGAGCGCGCGCGTGCAACGGCCGCCGACATGCTCGACGAGGCCGGTCTCGATCTCGATCAGCTCGGCGCTCTCGCCGATGCAATTTCGCGCGCGCAGGCCAGCGCCGACCAGGCCAAGAAAGAACTCATCGAGGCGAACCTGAGGCTCGTCGTTTCGATCGCCAAGCGCTACAACAACCGCGGCCTTCAGTTCCTCGACTTGATTCAAGAAGGCAACATCGGGCTGATGAAGGCGGTCGACAAGTTCGACTACCGCCGCGGCTACAAGTTCTCGACCTACGCGACCTGGTGGATCCGCCAATCGATTACGCGGGCGATCGCCGATCAGGCGCGCACGATTCGCATTCCCGTGCACATGATCGAGTCGATCAACAAGCTGATCCGCACCACGCGGCAGTTCATTCAAGAAAACGGCCGCGAGCCGTCGGCCGAGGAGCTGTCGCGGCTGACGGAGATGCCGGTGGACCGGGTGCGCAAGGTCCTGAAGATCGCGCGCGAGCCGATTTCGCTCGAAACGCCGATCGGCGACGAGGAAGACAGCCACCTCGCCGACTTCATCGAGGACCAGCGGGCGGTGGCGCCGGCCGACGCCGTCGTCAACGCGAACCTGCAGGAGCAGACCCGCAAGGTGCTCGCCTCGCTGACGCCGCGCGAGGAGCAGGTGCTACGCCTGCGGTTTGGCATTGGCGAGAAAACGGACCATACGTTAGAAGAAGTAGGAAATCGCTTTGCCGTTACGCGCGAGCGGATCCGCCAGATCGAGGCCAAGGCGCTGCGCAAGCTCCGCCTTCCGAGCCGGAGCAAGAAGCTCCGAGGTTTCTTGAGTTGAGCCGGACCAGGGCCCATAGCTCAGTTGGTTAGAGCAGGGGACTCATAATCCTCTGGTCCCAGGTTCGAGTCCTGGTGGGCCCACCACCCGCGCCGAGACGGCGAGAGGCAGGAATCGGGATTGGGAGCTGAACTGGAGACGCTGTTTCACTTGCAAGAGCTGGATCTGCGTCTCCTCGAAAAACAGGGCGAAATCGATCGTTACGAGCGGCGGCTTGCAGACCGCCGCAAGCAACTCGACGAGTGGTCGGCTCGGGTGGCCGAGCTGACCGAGCGTCGCAAGCAGCTCGTCACCGAGCGCGCGCTGGCCGAACGCAAGGTCAGCGACGCCAAGGATCTCCTCAAAGACCGCCGCCAGCGCCTGGCACGCATTCGCACCGAGCGCGAACTCCGCGCCGGAGAGGGGGAGATTGCGAGCCTGGTCGAGGAAATCGACAAGCTCGAAGAAGCCCTTCTGGTGGTGATGGAGCAAGTCGACGAAATCGAAAAGCAGCTCGAGGCGGCACGCGCTCAGGTCAAGGACCTCGAAGAAGCCGACCACCAGGACGTGGAGACCGAGAGCCGCCGCATCGAAGGGCTCAGGAGCGAGCTTGCCAAGGAAAAGGCGGCGCGCGACGAGGTCGCCGCCGGGCTCGACCCGCGCGTCCGGCAGCGCTACGAGATGGTGCTCGAGCGCCGCAGCGGTCGCGCCGTCGTCGAGGTGGTCGGCGGAGCGTGCAGCGGCTGCCACATGCAGATCCCGCCGCAGATGGTGATCGAGATTCTCTCGAGCGGCGCCATCCGCGTCTGCCCCAGCTGCCAGCGCATCCTCTACGCC
>CAZQYE010000152.1:0-5526 GCA_964597375.1 uncultured Myxococcales bacterium | reverse complement strand
GGTTGCCCTTGTCCCGCATCGCTTTACCGATCGAGAACTGAACGGCGTTGCCGAGTCCTCCTCCGAGCAGCAGCACGGTCTGGCCTCCGTCGGGAATTTCCGTCGGCGCTCCGGTCGGCCCCATCGCAACGATCGGCTGGCCGGGCCGCCAAGTCGCACATTGTCGCGAGCTGCCGCCCATCTCGAGAACGATCGTCGAGAGCAGGCCTTTCTCCGGATCCACCCAGGCACCGGTCAGCGCCATTCCTTCGCTCGCCAGCGCCGTCCCGTCGTAGACCGGGGCCAGGCTCTCGAAGCTCTGCAGCCGGAAGAACTGCCCGGGCCGGAAGCGGCGGGCAGCCCTCGGCGCCCGCACGAACACCTCCACGATGGTCGGCGTCAGGCGCCTGACCTCCTCGACGCGGGGAACCAGCTCCTCGTCGAGGCGTTCGGCCAGCTCCCGCCAGCGGAGCTCCCGCTCATCCTGGCCGGCAGGATCGAGCCGCGAGATCTCCCGTTCGAACAGCGCAACGATCTGGGGATAGCCGTCCCGCGCCGATGCCATCGCCTTGACGACGTTGCCGGCATAGGCGGGGTGGTTGTCGCCGAAGTAAGAAATGAACCGCCCACCCTGGTTGTACGACGTGAACACGCCGGGCTTGCGGTCCTCGGAGTCCTCGTCGGGCACCAGGCGCGGTCCCGACTCCGCCGTCTCGACGCGGTAGCGCCGGAAGAACTGATCCCACTCGTCCATTTCAAACGTGCCGGGATACTCGCGCTCGTAGATGACGTTCGGGCTGGTGCCCGCCGCAACGAACATCGTTCGTGCCGGCAGCGTCACCATCTCCCCGGTTCCACGCCACCGGCCCTCGACTTTCTCCTGGCGCTCGAACACGACGCCGTCGAGCGCCCCGTCGGCGCCCCGCAGGGCCTCGACCGGGGCGAGCTGCTCGGCATACCAGATCCCCTCTTCGAACGCCTTGATGATCTCCTCGTGATTGAGGCGATATGCAGGCGAGTCGAGCATGCTCTTGCGGTAGACCATGGTGGCACCGCCCCAGGAATGCACGAGGCTGGCAAAATCCGGCTCCTCGCCGGCTGCGGCGGCGCGCTCGCGCTCGGCGCGCACGGCCCGCCCATGCTCGAGAAACTCGTCGAGGACCTCGAGCTCGTCCGGCGTGTAGCCGGCGCGAACGGCCTCCTCTCCCCGCTCGGCCGCTAACGCCTCGTAGCGCTCGAGGGTCTTCTCGACCTGCATGGGGTAGTAGGCCATTACCTCGGTCGTGGTATCGATCGCCGTCAGTCCCCCGCCGATCACGATCGCCGGCAGGCGCACCTGCAGGTTGGTCAGAGAACTCTTCTTCTGAGCGCCCGTGAGCTGCAGGGCCATCAGGAAGTCCGAGGCCTTGCGGATGCCGCGGACCAGGTTGTTCTTCATCGGCACGATCGTCGGCTTGCCGGCCCCGGTGGCGATCGCAATGTGGTCGAAGCCCATTTCCCAGGCATCCTCGATCGTCACGGTACCGCCGAAGCGCACGCCGCCGTACGAGCGGAAATGCAGCCTGCGGTCGAGGCAAAGACGGATCACCTTGAGGAAGTTCTTGTCCCAACGAACCGTAATGCCGTACTCGGCGACCCCCCCAAATCCCATGAGCACCCGCTCGTCGAGCTCCTGGTAGTAATCGAAGAACCGCTCGACCGGCCGGGCCTCGCCCCGCTCGTCTCTGGCCAGCTCGGGCTCGAGGGGCTCGATCTTCAGGCCGTCGATGGCGACGACGCCGAACCCTTCGCCGAGCAGGTAGTGAGCCAGCGTGTATCCGGCCGGCCCGAGACCGACTACGAGGACGTTCTTCCCGTTGTAGGGGAGCGGCACCGGCCGGCGCCGGTTGAGCGGATTCCAGCGCGTGAGCAGGCTGTAGATCTCAAAGCCCCACGGCAGGCCCAGGACGTCGACCAGAACGCGGGTCTCGATCTGCGGAATGTTGACCGGATCGTACTTCTGGTAGATGCACGCCTTCATGCAATCGTTGCAGATCCGGTGGCCGGTGCCGGCCACGAGCGGGTTGTCGATCGCAATCACGGCCAGCGCCGCAATCGAATCGCCCTCGCCGTGTAGGGTGTGCATCTCCGAGATCTTCTCGTCGAGCGGACAGCCGGAAAGCTTGATTCCAAGCGGGTTTCTGGCGATCTGCCCGTTCTTGTCGCGCACTCCCTTGGTACACGAGTCCTTGTCCCGGCTGTGGCACAAAACGCAGTAGTCCACCTCCGAGAGAACTTGTTTCTCGCTGTAGCGGCGGTCCGTGAGTTTGAAGCCGTCACGCCGGCGGCGGCGGTTGCGGGGCCCTTCCATGAACTCGGGAAAGTCCGGGCGCGTGCGCTCGAAGTCCACGAGGTGCCCGAAATCGACCGGTTCGGGCGTTTTGAAGCAGGCCCAGCCTGCCGCCGGACCGGGATCCGAGGCCCGCACCTTGCACCAGCACGCTATCGCCCGGGCAAGCCCGTCGAGCCACTCCCCGTCGTCCGCGGGACCCTGCCACAGCCCATCGAGCACCCCCCGTAGCTCGCCGGCGAGCGCGGCCGGGCTCGGGGCCGCCTCGAGAATGTCCATGGCCGCTGCTGCAAACCGGGCCTCCTTGTCGGCCGGGGCGCCGGGGCGGCCCGAGCGCCACTCGGCAAGACGATCGACGACCTGGTCGAACGCTTCGGCGTCGAAGGCGGCAAGCTCGTCGTCCTTCACCCGCTTGGCGCGCTTGCCGGGGAACTCCTTCTTGAAGCGCCAGATCGGATCGAAGTCACGGATCGACGCCGCCAGCCCCTCGACATCCTTCTCGACCCCGAATAGGCGAGCCAGGAACCGCGACAGGTGTCGCGCCACGGCAATCAGCAGCTCGCTTTCCTCGACGGGCGCCAGGTCGGCGCCCGCGCGGTAGGCCTCGAAGCGCTCGGCCAGCTCGGCGTCGGCACCGGCGAGCTCGCTGCGGAAGCGCTCGTCGAGCCGGGCCAGGGGCTGGCTGCGGTAAAGATCGGCGTAGGAAAGTCCGTCGATTTTCAGTTCCATCGTCCTTAACTTGTATCCGGGCGGCTCGGGAAAAGAATAAAGCCGAACGGTACCAGGGGAGCCTTGGCAGGGCAACGACGCAGCGCGCAGCGCCCCACCCGCACGGGGGGCGCCACTCGCCAGCCCGTACGCTGCCGACACGGCCAAACGCTCCCGGCCGACGCCCCTCCGAGATTTCGGCCGGCCGCGCGGCCTGGTTGTCTTCGACAGGCTTCTCGGTTAGCGTAGCGCCGCTTTTTTGCCTGACCCGCCACCGGCGCCGGGGCCGCGCTTACCGTTGCGGCGCCACGCGGGTCACACGGAACGCTCTTCAACCCGCAACGAACAGGAGCCGCTTACGATGACGATCAAAGCCGACGCTTGGGTGCTGCACGCCGGTGAAAAAGGCGCCCCGCCGACTCGCACGCAGCTTGTCCGCGAGACGTTCGAATTCGATGATCCTGGGCCCACCGAAGCCCTGGTAACCCCGCTCTTCGGGTGCATGGAAGGCAACATGGGCCACGCCCTCGACCGGCGTCCGATCGACATCTGCCTGGCGCGCGGGGAGGAAAAAGTCGTGATCGGCAATGCCGGAGTCGTCCGCGTCGACCGTTGCGGAAGCCAGGTCACCACCGTCAAGGAAGGCGACACGGCGATTCTGTTCTGCAACGGCGATCCCGACGAGTACGGCTACCCGCGCCGGATCTTCGGCTACGACACCCCTGGGTCGGTCGGCATGCTCGCTCGAACGACCAAGTTCGATCAGTATCAACTCATTCCGGTCCCCGAGAATACGGCCTACGCCCTGGAGCGCTGGGCGGCGTTCTCCCTGCGCTATGTCACCGCCTGGTCGAACTGGGAGCTCGCCTACGGCGTGCTGCGGCTGCTGCTGAGCGAGGACGAGCTGCCCAGTCCTCACGTGTGGGGCTGGGGCGGCGGCGTGTGCCTGGGAGAACTCGCGCTGGCCAAGCATTTCGGCTGCCAGGCGACCCAAATCGCCTCGACCGACGCCCGTCTGGCCACGATCGAGAGCCTCGGCATCCGGCCGGTGGACCGCCGCGAGTTCATCGACCTGTACTACGACAAGAAGCGTTTTCGAAAGGACGAGGACTACACTCAGCGTTATCTGGCGGCCGAAAAGACGTTCCTCGCCAAGGTCGCCGAGATCACGGACGGGAGGATGGTCAACATCTTTCTCGACTACGTGGGCGTACCGGTGCTGCGAGCCACCCTCAAGGCGCTGGCGCGCGAGGGCGTCGTCGCGACGGCCGGGTGGAAAGAAGGGATGATGATCGAGATCGTGCGGGCGAGCGAGTGCATTGCGCGCCATCAGCACATTCACACGCACTACGCCCGGTACTCGCAAGGGCTCGCCGCCGTCGCCTTTGCCGAGGAGCACGGCTGGCTGCCGCCGGTCGACGACTACGTCTATCCGTTCGACGAGGTACCGCAGATGTTCGAGGACTACCACCAGGGCAAGCTCGGGTGGTTTCCGATCTTCGCCGTCAACGCGTAACGGGCGGCGCAACGAAAAGGGGAGGCACGAACGATGGCAATCGAGAAAATCGCCGTACTCGGCGGCGGACAAATGGGCAGCGGCATCGCCGAAGCCGCTGCAACGGCAGGTGTCGATGTCGTTTTGATCAAGGCGACACCGGGGCCGGCCGACCGGGCGCGCGCGGGAATCGAGAAGAACCTCGGGCGCCAGGTCGACAAGGGCAAGATCGAACAGGAGCACGCCGAACAGGTAATCGGACGCATCCGATTTACCGACGACCTCGAGGCGGCCTCGGGTGCCGATCTACTGATCGAGTCCGTGGTCGAGGACCTCGACGTCAAGCGCGACTACTTCGGCCGCGCGGCCTCGGTTCTCGGTCCGGGCGCGATCTTCGCCTCCAACACTTCGACTCTCAAGATCGGGGACATGGCTGCAGCGAGCGGCCGCCCCGAGCGCTTCATCGGCCTGCACTTCTTCAATCCCGCCCAGCTGATGAAGCTGGTCGAAGTCGTGCCGACCGAGCAGACCGACCCCGCCGTCACGGAGGCGGCGGTCGAGTTCGTCCGCGCGATCGGCAAGACGCCGGTTCTGGTCAAGGACAGCACCGGGTTCATCGTCAACCGCCTGCTCACACCGTACATGGTGGATGCGATTCGCTGTCTCGAGGCAGGCCTGGCCGACGTCGAAGGCATCGACACGGCGATGCACCTGGGCGCCAACCACCCGATGGGGCCCTTGGCCCTGGCCGATTACATCGGTCTGGACATCGTGCAGGCAATGGCGCGCAACCTCTGCGAGAACTTCGGCCAGCAGTACATGGCCCCCACCCCGTTGCTCGACCGGCTCGTCGAGGCGGGACATCTCGGCCGCAAGAGCGGACTGGGATTCTACGATTACTCGGGCCGGCCGCCGGTACCCAATCGGGACCTGCCGCTGTGACCGGATAGCAGGCGCCGGCCGAGCTCGGCCATCGTCGAGGCTCGCGGCTCGTCCGCGTCGCACGCCGCCAGCC
>CAZQYE010000151.1:0-5549 GCA_964597375.1 uncultured Myxococcales bacterium | reverse complement strand
TTGCCGCTGCCGAAATCCTTCACGCAGGAAGCGTTCTCCTTACCCTGCGTCTTGGCGACCTTGCTGCCGCTCTTGTTCATGGTGTTCACACACAGGTCCTGACTCGACGTCAGCGCCTGGGCGGCCGGCACGCTCGCCAGCGCAAACACCAGGGCTACCACCGAGATGCCGGCGGCAAACCCAACGAACCGGTCGAATCGAATATGTGACATACGCCCCTCCTCCTTGACTAACGGTGCGCGTCCTTGACATGCGGCGTAAACACTGCGGACCTTCCCTTAGGCGTTTCGTATCCGGCCACTCGGGAACCCCGGCGCCCCGCTCGAAGGTCGCGCGCGCACCTGCCCCGCTGGTCGGCAGTGCGATTATAAACGTGGGCTGCGCCCCAACGTCAAGGCAAAACCTCGCGCAGCAGACGATTCATTGCTTTAACGGCTGTGATCGGTGCTTGTGCGGCCACTGCGCCGCATCGCGTCACGCGCAGATGGGGGTGTGCGGCAGGGCTACTTCTTGCCCCCGAGCAAGCCTCCAAGACCTTTGAGGGCCTTCTGAACTTCTTCGGCACCCTTGCCTGCACCAGCAGCAGCGCCTCCCGTCAGACCCTTGCCCGCGCCGATCAGGCCCTTGGCGGCATCGCCGACGCCCGGCGGAAGTTCGATGGCGACATTCGCCAACCCCTTTAGGTTCCCCGCCAGGTCTCGCGCAATGTCCACGGGCAGAGCGCCGGCACGCGACACGGAGCTGAGGACGGCCTTCGTTACGATCGCCGCGATCTCGCCCATGCTGACGCCGCCCTCTTCGGCACCCACGTCATGAAGGGCGATCTCCGGCACCGTGACCGTCGCTCCCGGCTTCGCCACGCCGGCCAGCGCCAAGGCAACGTGCGCCGACACGTTGCGAATGATCAGTTGATCGATGACGAAGCGTTTGCCGCCGGTCTCCTGATCGCTCGAGGAGGCGGGCGCAGTCGAGCCCGATTCAAGGCGGCCCACGTGATCGAGAATCGCACCGTAGTTGCTCCCTTTCGACCCGCGCTCGATATCGACCTCGACACCGTCGAGCTCGACCAAGGCCACTCGGACCGTGTCTTCGAGCAACCGGCGCGGGGGCAGCTCGAGGCGAGCCGAGCCGAGGCGGAGAAAGTGCGGTCGCTCGAAGCCGCTGGGGTTGGCTACCGCAAGGCCACCGACCTTGAACGACCCGGACGCCAGCCCGATACGCACTTTGTCAACGTCTGTGGGAACACCGAGCGCGTATTCGGCACCGCGCTCGATCGCCGTCTTCGCGATACTGTCGAGGTAGTAGATCGCCGCACCGGCGGCACACACTACGATGGCAATGAGGATGGCGAGCAACTTCACGATTGTCTTCATGGGCTTCCCTCCGGCGCACGGTCACTTTGGACCGGGCGGAAGGCGTGCGCAACAGCCCGCGAATCTTGACCCCTCCCGGCGCAGGCTCTATGAAGAGTGCTTGCCCTTCGGGGTCAGTACCTGGGGGCCAACCACGCAGAGGGGCCCGCTGACAGAGACGAGCCTGGACGATCGAGGCGTTCCAGGCTGGGCGCCGCCTGCTGCGACGGCTCGCGTCGCGGATGGCAGGACGGCGTGTGGCAGTGGTTGCGACCGCCGCCCGCTGGGCGGTCGCTCCTGCCCGGCACGCATCGCCGTGCCGGAAGCGCAGAGGGGTATCACGAGAGTTGAAGACGATCGGAAGGCACCTCATTGCAGAGTTTTACGGCTGCAACGGAGATCTACTCGACGACGTCGAAGCGGTCCGCGAGCGGTTGCGCGCCGCCGCGCAGACCATCGGCGCGACGATTGTCGGTGACACGTTTCACCGTTTCTGCCCGCAAGGAGTGAGCGGCTCGGTCGTCATCGCCGAGTCGCACCTTTCGATACACACGTGGCCGGAAACCGGGTACGTCGCGGTCGACATCTACACCTGCGGCGGTCTCGATCCGCACGTCGGGTTTGAGTATCTCGGCCATGCCCTCGGTGCGCAAAGCTGTCGGGTCCAGGAAATCGTGCGTGGTCTGCCCGAGGACATCGAAGAGGACCGCCCGCTGCTTCCCGAGGACGTGCGCATCATGGCCCGCGACGTGACCGTTACGGCGATCGCTGCGCCCTCGTGAGGCCGTCGCTGCGCGCGCCCTGCACGCTGGTCCCGGGTGCGGCTCACGGGCGGGAGGCGTTTGCCGCCGCCTGGAGTCTGGAGTTGCCGCCGCCACCGCATTCGTGGCCGCAGGTTCGAGTCGCCACGAGCGACCGCGCCCCGGAGATCCCGCCGTTGCGCGGCGCTGCGGGACGGCGGCTCTCCTCGATCCGCGAGAAAGATCGATGACGAAGCGCCCCGAGAACCCCGATCCCGTGTTCGCCGCCGACCCCGGACCGCCCTCGTTCGGCTTCGTCGAGGGCGATTGGTTCGTCGAGCAGGACAACGGCAGTACCCGCCTGTCCATGCGCGTGGCGCGCCTGCTGCACGAAGAGCGCAGCCCCTACCAGAAGATCTCCGTCTACGACACGCCGTTCTTCGGCCTCATGCTGGCAATCGACGACATCATCATGCTCACCGAGCGCGACGAGTTCGTCTACCACGAGATGTTGGTCCACGTGCCGCTCCTGTCGCTCGATGCGCCCCGGTCGGTCTTGATCATCGGTGGAGGGGATTGCGGCTGTCTGCGCGAGGCGCTCAAGCACCCATCGCTCGAGCGAGCCGTACAGTGCGAGATCGACGAGCGCGTAACTCGCGTGTGCGCCGAACACTTTCCCTGGGTGCAGCAAGCGATCGACGATCCCCGCGCGGAGCTCGTCTTCGCCGACGGGGTATCGTACGTGGCCGAGCATCCCGGGGAGTTCGATGCGATCATCGTCGACAGCACCGATCCCGTGGGAGCCGGGGCGGCGCTGTTTCGATCTCCTTTTTATCGCAGCGCTGCCGCGGCGCTGCGGCCTGGTGGTATTCTCACCGCTCAAGGAGAAAGTCCCCACTGGGATGCGGGATTGGTAGCCGCGATTCACGCCGAGCTACGCGCCGCATTCGCCCACGTCACCGGATACTTGTGCATGACGCCGAGCTACCCGAGCGGCTGCTGGAATCTCGCCTTCGCTTCGGACCGAGCCCGGCGGCCCGGCCCGGCCGACGACGACCGCGCCCGCTTCATTGCCGGGTCCTGCCTTTACTACTCCCCGGACGTGCACCGGGCGGCCTTCTGCCTGCCCAAGTTCGCCGCGCTTTCGATTCACGAGGGCGTAAACCCGTTCGAGCGCTTCGACATCAGGAACCGAGACTTCCTCGCTCGAAACGATTCAGAGGATTAGGCGGCCCAAACCGAACCCGGCCGGCTCCTTCTTCCCTCAGCCGGCTCCCCTGGTAGGCTTCGGCGGATGTCAAAGACTGCACCGAATGCACATCGGTTCCCGCCACTCGATCCCGAGCGAGCGCGCATGTGGCGCGACTTCCCGCGCTTTGACGATCGAATCTTCTTTCCGCGCTTCGTCGGACTCTCACTCGAGGAGGTCCGCACCGATTATGCACGTATGAGGCTGCATTACCGCCCGGAGCTCAACCAGCCGGCCGGCGTGATCCACGGCGGCGCCATTGCCACGCTCGTGGACACCGCCGTGGTGCCGGCGATCGGCAGCGCCTACCCCGACCGCCGCATGCTCCTTACGGTCGACATGCACGTCTCGTTTCTCGGCTCGGTCGCCGGCGAAGACGCCATAGCCGAAGCGTGGGTCGAAAAGCGCGGCCGCAGCATGGTGTTTTGTCGCGTCGAAGTCCGGAGCGAATCGGGCGCACTCGCATCGACCGCCTCGCTCGTCTACAAGGTCTCGTCGCGGGGAATCGACGGCTCACCACGATCTCAGGAGTAATCGGCAATGACCAAGCCCATTCACTTCGGCGTAGCGCTGCCGCAGATCAAGCGCACTTGGGAAGAGGTAAAGGCGACGGCCACCGAGCTCGACCGGCTCGGATTCGACTCGGTGTGGGTCGCCGATCACCTGTACGGCATCCCCATGCCGAACCTGCCGATCTTCGAAGCCTGGAGCGAACTAGCGGCCGTTGCGGCCGTGACCGAGCGAGTGCAACTCGGCACGCTGGTGACACCGCCGTACTTCCGCAACACCGGTGTGCTGGCAAAACAAATCGCGACCATCGACAACATCGCCGGTGGGCGCACGATCTGCGGACTCGGGGCCGGATGGTTCGCAACGGAGTTCGAGGCATACGGCCTCGAATTTCCCTCCATCGGCCGCCGACTGCGGGCTCTCGAGGAAATGGCCGAGGCACTCGTCCGGCTGTGGACCGAACCGTCGGTCACCTTCGAGGGTGAGTACGTTCGCCTGAGCGATGCCATGTGCGAACCCAAACCGCCCCGGCGGCCGCCGATTCTCATCGGCGGCGGAGGCGAGCGGGTACTTCTTCGCATTGCAGCCGAGCGGGCCGACATCTGGAACAACCTCGCCGTGGCCCAAAAGGACCTCGCACACAAGATTAAAGTGCTTCATGAACACTGCCGCGAAGTAGGCCGTTCTCCGGAGGAAATTCAAATCTCTCAGCAGACTCTCGTGGTCCTGTTCGAAAGCGATGCCGAAGCTCGTGACGCACTCGGGAAAGCCGAGCAGATCTACGGCGGCCACCTTGGATCGGGAATCGAGCAACACGGCATCTGGGGTGGGCCCGAGCGGGTCATCGGCCGCATTCGCGAGCACGTCGAGCTCGGTTGTACGATGTTCGTCATCGAGTTCTTCGGGCGCGATCCTCGCGTGCCGGCCAGACTGTTTGCCGACCGCGTTCTGCCGTCGTTTCGCTGAGGGCGAAACGACGTGTGATCCGGGTGGCTAGAGGCGTGCGAAGCGACAATGGAACGCGCGGCGCGGAGAATCCTCACCTAGGGGCTCGAAGAACCCACAGCCAAGCAGCGGAAGATCCAAGCCGCGGGCCTCGGAAACGTCGAGAGGACGGGAAGTCTGTCACTGAAATCCCGCCGCAACCGCGGCCAACGGCAAGCCGGCCCCCACGTCACGCCGGCTCCGAAAGTCATCGTGGGGGAAGGAGCGTGAACGCCCGGTAGGCTCGGGCGCACCGAAGGAACATGCACTCGCAGTTGGCCAGCCTCGTCGCGATTCTTGCTCTAGGGATCGCGGCGCAGTGGGTCGCTTGGCGGCTCAGGCTGCCGGCGATCCTGCTCTTGCTCGCATTCGGCATCGCCGCCGGACCACTCACCGGCCTGTTGCAGCCGGATCGGCTCGTGGGGCCGGTTCTGTTCCCGGCCGTGTCGCTGGCAGTGGCCGTCATTCTGTTCGAAGGGGGACTGAGCCTGCAGCTCGGCGAGCTGCGCGAGGGCGGGCGCGTCGTCTGGCGTCTGGTCACCGTCGGCGCCGTCGTGAGCTGGCTTGGTGGCGCAGCCGTCGCGCGCTGGGCGAGCGGTCTTACGACCGAGCTGGCCGTGCTCCTTGGAGCCGTCTTGGTCGTCACGGGACCGACGGTGCTCGTCCCCTTGCTCCGGCAGTTGCGGCTGCGGCCGAACCTCGCCTCGATCCTCA
>CAZQYE010000150.1:0-5639 GCA_964597375.1 uncultured Myxococcales bacterium | reverse complement strand
CGACACGGCTCGCACGTGGTCGAGCCAACGGCCGAGGTCAGGGCGAACAGCGCGTCGCTGGCCGTCACGTTGGATCCGAGGCTACGGTTCGTGCCGTGGCCGCAGAGCGCTTCGGTTGCGTTCGTGCCGACGGCGACACCGATCGTTTCGTTGTCCTTGTCGGCCCCGGCGACGTCGATGACCGAAACGGTCGTTGCCAGCGACGAGAGCACTGCGGGGTCGACGCCGGGGGGCAGCGAGATCGTGAGCGTGCCGCCCTCGGCCGCAATGGCGGGGAAATTGGGACTGACGGAAACGATCAGTGGATCGTCGGCGGCAGCCGACCACTCGAGTTGCCCGCCACCGCCATTGCTTACGACGACGGACGCCACGGGATTCGCCGCGTCTAGGACGACGGTCTGCCGGCTGACGGCGACCTTTGGTTCTTCTGGCGGCGCGGTCGCCGTGGTAACGGCTCCATCGATTGGATTCCCGTCGATCGGGTCTTCGACGCCGTCGCCGTCCGTGTCGCGCTCGAACGGATCGGTCAGGTATCCGTCCGCGCCCGCGCTGAGTTCCTCGCCATCGTCGAGGCCGTCGCCATCCGTGTCGGCTGCGGCGACCAAAGTTCCGCGGAGATACTCGGTGAGGTTGTCGGCACCGTCTTGATCGAGGTCGCCGCGGGCGTCGTCCGCGGTAGGATCGAGGCCGTTGGCGCGCTCGTAGTGGTCGGGAATCGAGTCGCCGTCGCCGTCGATCAGATCGTATGAGCGCGCCAGGGTCATCGAGCGGGGCTCGCCGGCGAACGCCGACGGCTGCGTCCCGCCTTCGAGCAGCTCGACCGTCAGGCCGATCGGGTCCGATTCGAACAAATTCCCGTTGTAGGTGACCTGCCAGGTGAGCAGCACCTCGTCGGCACCGGTGCCTTCCGCCCCGTCGTCCGCAGCCAAGTCCGGACTGCCGGCGCTTTGCTCGGCCGCCCCGACGAGCGATGCGCTGCCAAGCCGGGAGTCGACGGTCAGCCGCGCGCTTACGCCTGCAATGGGCGCGCTCGATATGTTCTTGATGCGGGCGGTGACGGTGAAGGTCTCGGGCGAGGCCGTAATCACCGTATCCCCGGTCGCGTCGGAGACGGCGTCGAGGCTGTCGACGAGGACCACAGGCGCAAAAGCGCTGGAGGTCGTCGCCGAGGCGAAGCTCGACGCGAGCTGTGAGGCTTTGCCGACACTGTCGGACATGGCCTGCAGGCCATGTAGAAGCTGATCGCGGTGGGCCAGGTACTGTTGAGATTGCGGTCCGTCGTAGGTTCCCACTAGCACGGCGATGTATAAATCGCGCAACGAGGCGAGCGTGACCAGGCGATGCGCGAGGATCTCGGCGGTACCCAGGAACAAATCTTGATACGAATCCCTTGCCAGCAGAGGGATGCGGTCGATCGCCGCAGCCTGTGCCAGAAAGCGATCGCGCGCGCGAACGAAGGCGTCCAAGCGGTCGAGCAAGGACTGGCCGTTGTCTCCGGCCACCACGGTGAGTACGTCGAAGATTCGATCTTCGCCGAGCGCGGTCGTGATGATCCCGATCGTTGCTTCGAGATCGGCCGCAGTCGAGACGACGCCGGCGCGCAGGGAATCGTTGGCCGTAACCGTCGCAGAGGGACCGGCCGGCACGAGCCGCTCCGCGCGTAGCGGAGGCATCGCTGCCCCGTACATCCTATAGACCGCCGCGTCCGTGCTGTCGTCCAGCACGGAGTAGAGGTTGAAGGCGGGCAGCGCGAAGGCCTGGATGTTGAACGCCCACTTGCCGGCTTCGAACAAGTACTTGGCGACGTCGGCGAGTTTGTAGAACTTACCGACTAGATCGAAGACCTCTGCAGCGATGTCCGATGCTTGAGCATAGGCGAGGAACTCGATCGCTGCTGCCAGGGAATTGCTCGCGTCTTCGAGCCCGCGGTTCATTGACGACACTGCGGCGCTGCGATCGGTCCGGTACACATCGGCATCATCGGACGCCCAGCTCATCATGCTGTCGCGCGAAAACTCGAGGGCTGGTACCCGGGCCGGCGCCCACGCGGGGAGCGCCGAGGTGACCGGAGGAGGCGGGTCGTAGAGCCCTTCGCTAACGACTTTCTTCGTTGCGCTTTCCAAGGCCAACTTGAGCGAAGCGCGGCCGATCGAGCCAGCGGACTGAAAGCGCAGCACGTCGAGCACGGTGCGCCAAATCGTAAGCAGGGCGGCGCGCGCCACCGCCAGATCTTCGCTACTGGCGCCCGCGTCGGCCGCGACCATGTCGAGCATCTTGGTCGACGCTCTGCTGAGGTCGTTGATCCAGCTGGCGATCCTCGAGGTGGTGATGGTGGCAAGCTCGCCGCTTTGGCGCATCTTTTCCAACGCTTTTTCAATGCGGGAGACCTGCGCCATCGCGCCATCACGAGGGAACTTGTTGGCTCGCTCAAGCCACTTGCTGCGGGCGGCGGTCAGGTTTTCATACTTTTGCTTGGCCCCGGACAGCTCCTTGCTGCTCCAGATGCTGAACAGATCGAAGACATCGCCGGCGATGTTCGCGGCGGCATCGGCCATGACCTCGAGGAGCTGCTTGGCAATGTCCGTGCCGAAGAAGATCGATCGTTCGGCCCATCCCGCACGCTTGACGGCTTCCAGCTGGGCGCCTTGAGGTGGCCCGCCGGAAGTGATGCCCTGCAGGTAGGCGCTTACCTCGTCTTCAACGGTGGTGTACGCATTTGGAGCGACTCGCTTGAGCTTTTGAATCAAGTCCCTTTTGATGCTTACGGCGGCGACCGGACTCAGTACGATCGTCAGGTCGTTGGCCGGGACGGCATCGGCGGGACCCGGGCGGACGTTGTAGACTGCCTCATCGAAGAACTCGAGGGGGATCGACACGAACCCGCCGGCGCCGTCGTCGATTCGCTGCCCGTTTTGGTCGAGCAGGTACTCGATCGCCGACGCGCGTCGCACCTCGACGGTGTACTCGTTGAATACGAGCGAGCCGCTCTTGCTGCGCGTGTACACGGGAACGTTGTCGAAACGGAATCGGCCTGGAAGCTGCGGGTCGAGGGCCTGTCGTGCAATGATCTTGCGCCCCACGGAATCGAGATAGTCCCGATAGGCCGCGTCCGTCTCGTTGCCGCCCTGGGAGCGGACGTAGTGTTTCTGCTGAAGGAGCACGACTTCGCCCTCGAACACTTCCGGCCCGTAGGCGGGAAGGTTCTCGAACGTCACCGCGGTTCCGCTGATCACCCCGAACGCTTCCTTGGGCGGACCAGGGCCGATGCGAATGTAGTTGCGGCGGTCGGACTCGAGGAACGGCGCTTCGTAACTTTCCACGCATTGGTCGCGGCAATCGTACACCTTGCAACTGTCGCTCCAGTAGGGCCCCTGCGTTTCACAGTCTTCAGGGGGCGCCTGACTGCAGCTCACTCCCGTAATGCTCTTGAGATTCAGCATGGTTCCCGGGTAGGCCGTACCCGAAACAGTGTGGTGATTGCGCACCAGCAGCACGTTCTCGCCCGCCAATCTCATGTCGAACTGAAAAGGGTACCCATTGGTAATCGGCCGGTACGGCGCGCTGCAGTCGCAACCCCACTGGATCTCTGCTTCGAACGTAAAAGGAATGGTGTGCTCGTGCCTTTCTTCGGGCACGAGGCATCGCTTGCGCACGTCGTCCCAGCCGCCCATGTACCTGCGCACCAGAGTTCGCCAGTAGAACACGCCCGTAACCTTGCTGCGCGGAAACGTGTCGGTGACTGGATCATATGGGATGAACTCGGTTTGGCGCAGAACGATCGTGTTGGCGGTGCTGACGCCCTTTAGCGAGACGTGTTGTGCCGTGCACGGCACGACCGGAAATCCTCGCGTGCCGCCGCAGTGCTCGACGTAGACGCCGCTCATGTCGACCGGCGCCGAGCACGCGCAGGCGGCCAGTGCGCTGTCCGCTTTACAGGCCGCAAGAAAGAGCGCGATCGCGGCCGCCAGGACGAAACGGGTGCACGGGCCCAGCCGGCGCACGAGGTTTTCAAACTCCCGGATGCTCGGAGATCCCAAACAGCGGTGTCTCGTCGCGGGCGACCCCGCAGACAGGGAGGCGGCAGGCGGCGGCATTCACACGACGCTAGCCCATTTGGATCGCTCCTGTCAACGATATTCGGACGCTCGGCCGGCCGGATATTCGCGTCGTCCCCCGGATGCGCCGCATGCCTTTCGCCACATGAACCAGTTCGGGATGCCGATGACGATGGCCTCGCCAACCTCCTCGAAGCCGAACTTGCGGTAGAAGCGTACGTTTTCCGGCTTGTCGGTTTCCAAGTACGCCGCCGCCGAGTGCTGGTCGAGCATATCGCACCAGGCCGCCATCATCCGACTCCCAATGCCCTGGCCCTGAAGTGGGCGGTCGACCGCGACCGGACCGAGGTGCCAATGCGCCTGGTCGGGATCGCGCGACTCCCAATCCCCCATCCACGCAAGAATGTTTCGTGTCGTCGATAGTCCACATCCAAGAAGCGCCGGGAGCATCCGCAAGCGCTGGCCCAGGCGAAAGCGACAAGTACCCGGTGCCGCCGTTCCCCACACGGCGACGATCTTTCCCTCCTCCAGGCCGACCCACGGCGGATGCGGCATGACCGGTAACAATCTGGAAAACGTGCGCTCGAGCCGGCGGTAACGCAGGACCGGGTCCGGGCCATAGGCGGCGATTTGATTGGGGTTGTCGCGCATGCCGCGCGCAAGTACCAACGCCGCCTCGGCGAGTTCCGTTCTCCTTGCAATTCGGATTTCCACGATGTGCCGTTGCCTGGGGCGTTTCCTAGTCGGCATCGTTCCTCGGGGCTCGTTTCTCGACAAGCCGGGGGAGTCAGCAAAGAGCGGGCACGCCGCCGAGCTTGGCGGGATTGAGAACGGCATAAATGGCGTCGATCCGGCCGCCGCTCGAGCTCACCCCGAGGACGGCCACCGGGCGGCCATCCGTATAGGCGACGAGTCCCGGAGACCCGTTCACCAGAGCGATGCGTATTTCATCGGCCGGAGCCTTGCGGGTCACCCCGACGATGAAGCGGGCTACGGAAGCCGCGCCGCGAACAGGTTTGAGAGCTGCCCGCACGCGGCCGCCGCCGTCCGTGCAAATGACCGCGTCCTCGGCTAGCAGGCGTTCGAGCATGCGCACATCCGCAGCCCCGATTGCAGCAAGCAGTTGCTCCACCTTGGCGCGGGCGGCTTCGTAATCGACGTCGCTTCGCACTTTGCCGTCTGACAGGTGCTTGCAAGCGCGGTGGTAGAGTTGCCGGCAGTTCGCTGCCTTCTTGTCGACGATCGCCGCAATACTGTCGTAGTCGTAGTCGAGCGCCTCACGCAGCACGTACACAGCACGCTCGAGGGGAGTGAGTCTCTCGAGCAGAGCAAGAAACCCTAGAGCGAGAGTTTCCCGGCGTCCATGGAGCGCCTCGGGGCCCGCCTCTTCGCTCGCTACGATTGGTTCGGGAAGCCACGGGCCTACGTACGCCTGTCGTGCCCGCGTTGCGGCACGCAGCTGGTCGATACAAAGCCGCGTAACGATTCGATCGAGGTAACTGCGGGGCGCCGATACGTCGGATGCTCGTTGCCAGCGGATCCAGGATTCTTGAACGACATCCTCGGCCTCTGCGACGCTGCCGA
>CAZQYE010000149.1:0-5640 GCA_964597375.1 uncultured Myxococcales bacterium | reverse complement strand
GAACTAGACCGCCGCATCGAGGAGTCCCGCGCCGAGGTTCGTGGGCTTGGAGAAAAGCTCGCGGCGCGTCAGGCCGAGGCCGAGCAGCTCCGCCAGGCTCTCGAAGCGCTGGGCCCGCAGGTCGACGCGCTGGCCGGGCGCCGCAACGCGCTCGAAGGCGAGCGTGACGCGTGCGACGCCGAGCTGGCGTCGGTGTCCGAGCAGCTCGAGCAGTGCAAGACGCGCCTGACGGATCTGCTGAGCCGGGGCGCCTCGCTCCGCAACGAGCAGGCGACCCTGGGCCGGCAGCGGGAGGCCGGCCAGCGCAGGACCGCCCGCCTGCACGAGGAGCGGGAGTCTCTCGAAGCGCTCGCGCGCCAGCTCGGCGAGGACGTCGAAGCGTGCCGCCGGCGGGTCGACGAGCTGGTTCTCGAGGTCGAGGCCACGGCCGGCGGCAAAGAGTCCGTGTCGGCCCGGCTGGCCGAGCTGATGACACGCAAGACCGAGGCCGCGCGGCGTGCCGAGAGCCTGAAGAATGAAGCGGCTCAAGTCCGGTCCAAGTTCGAGTCGCTCCGAGAATTACAAGAAAAATTCGAAGGCTATGGCGACGGTGTAAAGTCCTTGATGAACAACGGCTGGCGCCAGCAGGCCGGCGCGACCGCCGTCGTGGCCGACGTCATCGAGATCGAGGAAGGATACGAGGCCGCCGTTGCCGCCGTCTTGCAGGACCGGCTTCAGTGCGTGGTCGTGCCGGACGCGGAAATCGGGATCCGCGGCGCTCGCTACCTCAAGGAAACCGGCGGGGGCCGAGCGAGCTTCATTCCAAGGCAGCTTCCGGGAATGAGAGCCGGAGACGCAAAGCCCGAGGGCTACTCGATGCTCGCCGAGCACGTCCGAGCCAAGGAAGGCTACGATGCGGTCGTCGGCGAACTCGTTCACGGCGTGGCCGTGGCGCCCAATCTCGAGGAAGCCAGCCGCGGGTGGGAGCAGGGCGACCGCCGCCTGACGTTCGTGACGCCCGACGGCGACGTACTCGACGCCCGCGGCGTAATCACCGGCGGGAGCGGCCGTCCCATCGACGAGGAGATCCTCGCCAGGAAAGCTCAGCTCCGGCATCTACGCGCCGAACTGATCGCCGTCGAAGAGCGAGCCCGTGGCGCCGCCGAGCGGCTCGAGCAGCTCGAACGCGAAACCCGCAGGGCGGACGAGGAGCTGTCGGGGCTCGACCGGCGCATTCACGAACTCACGGTGGCGCGTGTGGAAGCCGAGGGGGACCTCGAGCTGCACCGGCAGAACCTCACCCGCACTTGCGACCGGCTGGCGGCGGTGACCGCCGAGCTAGAGAGCGCCGAACGCGAGGACGTCGGCCTGCGCACGCGCTTGCGCGAGATTGCCACGGAACTCGAGGAAGCACAGGCCGAGCAGTCGCGCGTCGAAGACGAACGCAGGCAGCTCGAGGATCGGCGGGCCGAGGCGGCCGCCAAGCTCGCCGGGTGTCGTGAGAGTCTCGAGGAGCTTCGCGTCGAGGAAGTTCAGCTCAGGCAGCGGCGCGAGACCGTCCATCAACGCCTGCAGGAGCTGCGGTTGACGATCGACGAGCTCGATGGGCGCCGGGATGCTTTGGCCCGCCAGATCGAGGAGTGTGAGGCGGAGCGGGCCGCCGTCCGCGATCGCCTGGCGGCTCCGGATCTAGAGCTCGAGAGCCGCCGCCGGGAGCTTGCCGAGGCCGAGCGGGCCGTCGAGTGTCTCGCCGCCGAAGAGCAGGCGGCGGGCGGCTGGGTGCGCAGCGTCGAAGGGCGGCTACGAACCCTCCGGCGTGATCTAGAGGAGCTTCGCGAGCGGCGCGGCGCCGCCGAAGTCCGGGCCAAGCAGCTCGAGCTCGAGTACCGCTCGATCGCCGACGCCGCGCGCGAGCGCCTCGGTGGCGACCCCGAGGAGGTGGCGGCCGGCGACGCGACGGAAGCCGATCCCGAACTCGAGCAGGAACTGCAGCGGGTGCGCAATGCGATCCGGCGGATCGGTACGGTCAACCTTGGTGCGGTCGAGGAGCTCGAGGAGATCGAAGGGCGCCTGGCCGAGCTCGTCGCGCAGCGCGACGACCTCGAAAAGTCGATCGAGGACCTACGGGGTACGATCGCCCGCCTCAACCGGCTCTCGAAACGTCGCTTTCGTGAGACCTTCGACGCGGTCAACGAGCTGTTCAAGAAGACCTTCCCCCACATGTTCCACGGGGGCCAGGCGTGGCTGGCGCTCACCGACGAGAGCAACTTGCTCGAGACGGGGGTGGAGATTTTTGTACGGCCCCCCGGCAAGCGCGTGGCCAATCTGAACCTGCTTTCCGGTGGTGAGAAGGCACTGACGGCGGTGAGCCTCATTTTCAGCCTTTTCCTGTACAAGCCGAGCCCCTTTTGCATTCTCGACGAGGTCGACGCGCCGCTCGACGATGCCAATATCGGGCGCTTCTCGCGCATGATCCGCGAAATGAGCGACCGCTCCCAGTTCGTCCTGATCACGCACAACAAACGTACGATGGAGGCGTGCGACGTTCTCTACGGCGTGACGATGGGCGAGCCTGGGGTTTCCAAGGTCGTATCCGTCGAGTTGCCCTCGTCCTGAGCAGACCGAGACCGCGGGAACGCACAACATCCGGCTTGACAGGCCGCTGGTGGGGCCAGTAAACTTCCAGTGCGACTCGGAGCTTTAAGAGGGCGGTCCAAGTAGATGGAATCAAAGGCCTTGCGCCGTCTCGAGCGCGGCGTCGGCAAGCTCGCCGAACGGCTTCGCGTGATGGCCGACAAGCAGGAGCGGCTGCGCGCGGCGCTTGGCAAGAGTAGTGAAGAAATCGAGCGGCTGCGCCGCGAGGTCGAACGGTACAAGAGAGAGCGCGCCGCAGCACGCAAGAAAGTCGACGAGTTGCTCAAGCGGATGGACCGGCTGCATCTCGGATCGGAGCGCGCCGAACAATGAAGAACACGATTGCGATTTCGATTGCCGGCCAGTCGCTGACGATTCGTGCCGACGACGACGAGCAGTACGTCCGTGCGCTGGCAGCGTTCGTCGACGGGAAGATTCGCGAGATCAGCAGGGGCCAGCAAGGCATCACCACACTCAACCTGGCTCTGACCGCCGCGCTGGCCATTGCCGACGAGCTATTCAAGCTGCGTGAATCGCAGGAACGGATGAGCGAAGAGATCGATCGAATCGCAGGAGAAATAGAGGCGCGCCTGCAGGCCGAGGGAGCGCCGTCGTGACCATGCTTGCCCCTGGGGTGTACGATACGGACGCACGCACTCCGACCGACAATGTTTGTTTAGGGAGCCCACATCCGGTCGCACCGCAGTAGGCGAAAGCCGCTGCGGGACGGAGCGACCGGAAACCAAGCACCCACCTGGTTATCCGGGTTCGAGTGACACGTTCGAACGGCACCACCGGGGGCACGTTTCCCGTGACCGTCGAAGAGGAAAAGCGCCGGCTGCGTGAGTTGCTTGGCCGCCGGGTGCGTGAGCTTGCGCCCGACGAGCGATCTCGCGGCGACGCGGCGGTCTGCCGCGTGATCCTGCGCCTGGAAGCATACCGCAGGGCCAGTCAGGTACTCGCCTACCGGGCGCTGCCCGACGAAGTCGACATCGGCGAGGTGGTCGAGCACGCGTGGGGCGCCGGCAAACGTGTGTTCCTGCCGGTGATGGACCCCGGCGGCGGCCTGACGTTTCGTTGCTGGCAGCAGGGCGAGCAACTCGTTCGCTCCGACTTCGGCGTCGAGGTTCCCCCCGGCGGCGAAGGGCCGGCCGCCGAGCCGTCGATCGTCTGTGTTCCCGGTCGCGGTTTCGATCGCCGCGGCAGGCGGCTCGGTCGTGGCCGGGGTTGCTACGATCGTGCCAGCGACTTTCTGGCGACGTTGGGTCCAACGGTCGGAGTCGGCTATAGCTGTCAAGTGGTTGACGAGCTTCCCTACCAGGCGCACGACCGGCCGGTCGACCTGCTGGTGACCGAGCGCGGCCTGCTCTGGGCCTCGAGAGGATGAGTGTGAGCGGCGCTGTGCAACCAGCCACGAGCATCGACGAGCAGATCGCGCACATCAAGCGAGGAATCGTCGAGCTCATTTCCGAAGACGAGCTGCGGGCGAAACTCGGCCGCGGCAGGCCGCTGCGAGTCAAGGCCGGCTTCGATCCGACGGCGGCGGACCTGCATCTGGGCCATACGGTCGTCATGCACAAGCTCCGGCACTTTCAGGAGCTCGGCCACCACGTCTTGTTCCTGATCGGCGACTTCACGGCGCGCATCGGCGATCCGAGCGGTCGCTCGGAGACCCGGCCGACGATGCAGCCCGAGGAAATCGCCCGCAACGCCGAGACCTACCGCGAGCAAGCATTCAAGATTCTCGATCCCGAGCGTACCGAGGTCGTGTGGAATGGGAGCTGGATGGAAAAGCTCTCGGCCGCGGATCTGGTCCGGCTTGCAGCGCACGCAACGGTGGCACGGATGCTCGAGCGTGACGATTTCGAAAAGCGCTACAAGAGCCGGCAGCCGATCGGCGTCCACGAGTTTCTCTACCCGGTGATCCAGGGGTACGACTCGGTCGCGCTCGAGGCGGATGTCGAGATCGGCGGCACGGACCAGAAGTTCAACCTGCTCGTGGGCAGAGACCTTCAGCGCGCCCACGGCCAGGAGCCTCAGGTAGTCGTCACGCTGCCGTTGCTCGAAGGCCTCGACGGGCGGCAGAAGATGAGCAAGTCGCTGGGCAACGCAATCGGCATTACCGAGCCGCCGGGTGAGATCTACGGCAAGGTCATGTCGATTTCCGACGAGCTGATGCTGCGCTACTACGAGCTTCTCAGTGATCGGCCGGCAGCCGACGTCGAGGAAATCCGGGCCGGTCGGGTGCACCCGATGGAGGCCAAGAAGCAGCTCGCCGCCGAGATCGTCGCCCGCTACCACGGGGCGGAGGCTGCCGAGCGGGCGGCCGAGGAGTTCGCGCGCCGCTTTCAACAGGGAGGGTTGCCCGACGAGGTGCCCGAGTTCGTCTGGAGCGGCGGCGAAGAGTCCGTGTGGATCTGCCGCTTGCTCAAGGAGAGCGGTCTCGTTCGGTCCACTGGAGAGGCCCGCCGGCTGATCAAGCAAGGCGGCGTGCGCCTTGACGGCGACCGGGTCGGCGACGCCGAGCTCGAGGTTGCGGCCGAGGGCGAGGTTCTGGTGCAGGTAGGCAAGCGCCGCATCGCCCGGGTGCGTTTTTCAGGGGCCGCCTGAGCTCGAGCGGGTGAGGGGGGCCTTTGGCGCTCCGCGCCGTGCGCCCGCAAAGGCGCCGGTGGGACCGGCAGGCCCGCCGCTGGCCGTGAAACCTCGGCGGGGGACGCGAACGATCGGCGGCCGGCCAGGGCGCTTGCCCGAGAGCGCACACAAAGAGCTCGGCCGAGGGTTGACAGCTACGCCGGGACTCCCTATAAGTTGCGGGCTCGGGGAGAGCCCGACCAGGTCTTTGAAAACTGGATAGTGGCGAGCTCGGTCGCGCCCGCGAGGGCGGGCCGGGTTAGAGCCTTGTTCGAGTCGCGCGAGTCGGACTCTCGTCTTTCCAAGGCGTGGGTGGTGCCTTCGGGTGCCGCCCGCAACCTAACTGGAGAGTTTGATCCTGGCTCAGAACGAACGCTGGCGGCGTGCCTAACACAT
>CAZQYE010000148.1:4037-5685 GCA_964597375.1 uncultured Myxococcales bacterium | reverse complement strand
GGCGATCAGGGCAAGAGCTGCGACGACCGATCGGCTGATGCTGAGTACGCGCATGGGACCCCTCTTTCCGGGAGAACGAACAGCAACCTTCGTGCCATGGAGTCCGCCCAAAAAACGCGTTTTTACACACCCCCTTGGGGGTGAATTCCCGGATCGTGCCGAAACTTCGGCATTGGCTGCCGAATTTGGAGCACCACTGCGATGAGTTCGGCAAAACGGACCTTTCCCCAGCTCCTTTCCCCGGGCCGGATCGGCCCACTCGAGACCCCAAACCGCATCATCATGTCGCCGATGGGCACCAACCTCGGCGAGACGGACGGCCGAGTGGGCGAGCGGCTCCTCGCCTACTACGAGGCCCGGGCCCGAGGGGGCGCCGGGCTCTTGATCACCGGCGTGGCGGCGGTGGCCTACCCCCATGGCCAGGCGATTCCAGGGCAGGTCGCGGTATCCGACGACGCTTTTCTCCCGGGCCTCGAGGAGCTGGCACGCCGGATCCACCGCCACGGGGCCCGAGCGGCGCTGCAGCTCCAGCACGCGGGCAAGGTTGCAACCCGCGACATCGCGGCGGGCCGGCCGCTGTGGGTGCCATCCCTTCCCAGCAAGGGCGACGATATGGGGGCGGGCCTGATGCAGGACCTCACGGCGGACGAGGTGAGCCGCTTGGTGGCCAACCTCGCCGGCGAAAACGCCCGCATCGAATTCCACGAGATGACCCGGGAGGACATTGCCGAGGCAGTGCGGCGCTTTGCCGAAGCGGCGGCCCGGGCCCAGCGCGCGGGCTTCGACGGCGTCGAGCTGCATGCGGGGCACGGCTATTTGATCGCCTCGTTTCTGTCGCCGGCCTCCAACCACCGCACGGACGAGTACGGGGGGCCGCTCGAAAACCGGGCCCGTTTCCTCGTCGAAACGATCCGGGCAGTGCGCGAGGCGACGGGGCCGGAGTTCGCGGTCTGGTGCCGCATGGACGCCTGCGAGTACCGGATCGACGGGGGCATCACCCTCGACGACGCGCGGGCGGCGGCGCGCCTGGCCGAGCAGGCGGGCGCGCACGCGATTCACGTGAGCGCCTACGCCAACCCATACATTGGTGCAGCCTTCACCGAAGCGCCGCTCGTTCACCGGCCGGCGGGATTCCTCGAGTTTGCGGCGGCGATCAAGCGCGAGGTCTCGGTCCCGGTGATCGCCGTGGGACGGATCTCGCCCGAACGCGCCGAGCAGGCTCTCTCCGCAGGCGAGGCGGATTTCATCGCCATGGCACGGCCACTGCTGGCGGACCCGGACCTGCCGCGAAAGCTGGCCGAGGGCCGGCGCCGCGAGGTACGCCCGTGCGTCTACTGCTACACCTGCGTGGGCAACATCTTCGTAAACGACTCCGTGGTCTGTGCCGTAAATCCCCGGACGGCTCGCGAAGCGGAGCTCACACCGCAACCGGCGGCCGAGCGCCGGCGCGTCTTGGTCGTAGGAGGAGGTCCGGCGGGACTCGAGGCAGCGCGCGTGGCGGCCGAACGCGGCCACGAAGTCACGCTGTGCGAAGTAGAACCTCGTCTCGGAGGCACGCTGCGGCTGGCGGCGCTCGTGTGGGAACCACACGGGGACCTGCTCGAGTACCTGACGCTGGCGGCCGAGCGCGCCGGGGTTCACGTTCGCC
>CAZQYE010000148.1:0-3937 GCA_964597375.1 uncultured Myxococcales bacterium | reverse complement strand
GACCTGCTCGAGTACCTGACGCTGGCGGCCGAGCGCGCCGGGGTTCACGTTCGCCTCGGCTGCTCGCCGGACGAGCGCCTGCTTGCGGAGCTGCGCCCCGAGGTGGTACTCGTCGCCACTGGAGCCCGCCACCGGACTCCTCCGATCGAGGGCGCGGGCCTTCCTCACGTCCTCTCGAGCGAGGAGTTCCACGAACTGATGAGCGGCCGGCCGCCGGCAACCAAACTGGCCGCCTGGCAGCGACTGCTCGTGCGCATGGCGGCGGCGGTGGGCCTGCTGGAAAAGCCCCGGACGCTGGCGCGCCTCAGCCGCCTGTGGATGCCGCTTGGCCGCCGCGTGGTCATCGTCGGCGGGGGCTTGGTCGGCATCGAGCTGGCCGAGTTCCTAAGCCGGCGCGGCCGCGAGGTCACGGTCGTCGAGCAGGGTCCCTACCTCGCACCCGAGCTGGCGATTCCCCGGCGCTGGCGTGCCCTCGATGAGCTGCGCCGCGCGGGCGTGGAGCTGCTCTCGGGATCGGCGGTCGAGCGGATCGACACCGCGGGCGTCCATCTAACCGGCGGCCGGACGCTGGCTGCCGATCACGTGGTCCTGGCCATGGGCGCCGAGCCCGACGCTTCGGTAGCCGAGCGGCTTGCGGCAGTGCACCCCGATGTGCGCGCGATCGGTGACTGCGACCGCGTGGGAATGCTGGCGGCGGCGATCGAAGCGGGAGCGCGCGCAGCGTGTGCGCTGTAAGTGGAAAACGGCTAGGAGAAGGCCCCATGGACTGGAAATCGTGGCACCCCAAGAAGCAGCCCCTCACTCGCGAGTGGGATGCGATTTTGATCGGCTCGGGCCTTGGCGCCCTGATGTGCGCGGCCAAGCTCGCCAAGGCGGGCCGGCGCTGCCTGGTGCTCGAGCAGCACTACGTCGCCGGGGGCTATGCACACCACTTTCAGCGCAAGCACAAGGGAGCGAAGTACCTATTCGACGTGGCGCTCCATCAGACGGGCAGCCTGAAGAACGGACAGTTCATGCGCAAGGCGTTCGAAGAAACCGGCGTGCTCGACAAGCTCGACCTGGTCGAGATGAACACGGTCTACCGCTCGGTCTTTCCCGACTTCGACATCACCGTTCCCCAGGATCTCGAGTCCTACCGCGCGCTGCTCAAAGAAAAGTTTCCCGAGGAAAGCGAGGGAATCGACCGCTACTTCGGCATCATGACGGCCATTCCCGAGGAGATTTCGCGCATGGGCATGCCGGGCCTCGAAACCACCGGCGACCCGGCCGAGGTCGCACCGACGGCGATGCGCCTGATGACGAGCTCGCTGGCGGACGTGTTCGACGAGACGATCGAAAACCCGCAACTGAGGGCGATCCTGGCCCAGCTCTGGGCGTACCTCGGCCTGCCGCCCAAGGAGTGCTCGGCGATCATCTGGGCGCAAATGTGGTGCAGCTTCCATCTCGGCGGCTGCTTTTACATTCGCGGCGGCGGCCAGGCCCTGAGCAACGCCTTCTGCGAAGTGATCGAAGAAGCGGGCGGCGCGATCAAGCTACGCACGATGGTCGAAAAGATTCTCGTCGACGACGCCGGGCGGGCCTGCGGCGTGCGCACGGCCGCCGGGGAGGAGTTCACGGCGCCGGTAGTGGTATCGAACGCCTCGGCGCCGATGACGTTCAACGAGCTGCTCGATCCGGGCGTGGTTCCGCAAGAGCTGCTCGACCAGGTGAACAACCTGCCGATCAGCACCTCGATCATCGAGGCGTACATCGGCATCGACGGCGACGCGGCCGAGCTCGGCCTGGCCGAGCACGAGTTGTTCATCAACGTCGGTACGAACTACGAAGCCGAATGGGAAGCGGTGCAACGCGACGACATCGAGCACCAGGGAGTCTTGCTGGCCAACCACAGCTCCGTCAACGCCGATGCCTGTCCGCCGGGCAAGTCCGTGATCGAAGCGGCGATCCTGGCGATGGGCAAGTACTGGATCGGCCTGTCCGAAGAAGAGTATGCGGCCAAGAAAGCACGGGTGACGGAGTTCTTACTCGACAAGGTCGCCGAGTTCATTCCCGACATTCGCGACCGTATCGAAGTCATCGAAGTCGGCACGCCCAAGACGATGTACGAGTACTCGCTCAACCCGGAGGGTGCGGTCTACGGCTACGCGAACCTACCTTCGACGCACACGATCTTCCGCCCACAGCAGCGCACGCCGATTCCCGGCCTTTACCTGGCGGGAGCCTGGACGTTTCCCGGCCCGGGCTTCGGCGGAGCGATGACGTCCGGTTACCTGGCGGCTCAACTGATTTTGGCGGACGCGCGAGGTTAGACGAGCGAATACCGGTCGAGCGGAGGGCAAAGGAACAATGGATCCGGCGGCGAGCAAGACGATTCCCGACTTGATTCGTGCCGCCGCGCGCGAGTTCGGCGACCGCGTGGCGATCGAAGACGGCGACGTGCGCCTGACGTTCGCCGAGCTCAACGACGCAGTGGCCGAGGCGGCGCGCGCATTCATCGCGGCCGGAATCGAACCCGGAGACCGCGTGGCGATCTGGGCGCCGAATCTCTACGAATGGGTCGTCGCGGCGGCGGGGCTTCAGACGGCGGGCGGCGTACTCGTGCCGCTCAACACGCGCTTCAAGGGCAGCGAGGCGGGATACGTCCTCAAGAAGAGCGGCGCGCGCATTCTCGTGACCGTCGATGAGTTCCTCGGTACGCGCTATCCCGACCTGCTTCACGCCGCGCTAGGCGGACCGGCGCCGCCACGCCCGGTGGCCGACCTTCCGGCGCTCGAGCGTATCGTCCTCTTGCGTCCATCGAGCGAGCCGAACCGCAACGCGGGAACCATCGCTTGGAACGACTTCCTCGCGGCCGGCTCGAGCACGGACCAGGACACAGTCGACGACCGCGTTGCGCGTCTTTCGCCCGACGACACATCGGACATTCTCTTTACCTCGGGCACCACGGGAAAACCCAAGGGCGTGGTCACTTGCCACGGCCAAAACCTGCGGGCCTTCGCCGTGTGGTCCGAAGTCGTCGGCCTGCGCGAAGGAGATCGCTATCTCGTCGTGAATCCTTTCTTCCACTCGTTCGGCTACAAGGCGGGATGGTTGGCCTCGATCATGCGCGGCGCGACGATCCTGCCGCAACCGGTGTTCGACGTGCCCGCCGTGCTCGAGCGGATCGGGCGGGACCGGGTGTCGATGCTTCCGGGGCCACCGGCCCTGTACCAGACGATTCTCGCTCACCCCGACCGTGACAAGCACGATCTGTCGAGCCTGCGGCTTGCGGTCACCGGCGCGGCGGCGATTCCCGTCGAGCTGATCCATCGCATGCGCGACGAGCTCGGATTCGAAACGGTCATCACCGGCTACGGCCTGACCGAGTGCTGCGGCATCGTCACGATGTGCCGGTTCGACGACGACCCGGAAACGATTGCGACCACCTCCGGACGCGCGATCCCGGGAGTCGAGGTGCGCTGCGTGGACCCCGCCGGCCAAGAGGTCCCGCGCGGCGAGCCGGGAGAAGTGGTCGTCCGGGGCTACAACGTGATGAAGGGCTATTTCGACGACCCCGCGGCCACCGCCGAGACGATCGACTCGGACGGCTGGCTGCACACGGGCGATGTCGGCGTGATGGACGAGCGCGGGTATCTTCGCATTACCGACCGCATCAAGGACATGTTCATCATGGGCGGCTTCAACTGCTACCCGGCGGAGATCGAGAGCCTGATGCTGTCGAACACCGAACTCGCCCAGGTCGCGGTGATCGGCGTTCCCGACGAGCGCATGGGCGAAGTCGGCATGGCCTTCGTGGTTCCCGTTCCAGGGCGCCGGCCCACCCCCGAAGGGATCATCGCCTGGTGCCGCGAGCACATGGCGAACTACAAGGTCCCGCGCTACGTCGAGGTCGTCGACGAACTGCCGATGAACGCCTCGGGCAAGGTGATGAAGTACG
>CAZQYE010000147.1:3824-5691 GCA_964597375.1 uncultured Myxococcales bacterium | reverse complement strand
GGAAAACCTTGCGCTCGGCCTACGGGCAACTTCTCTTTGACGAGCGCGGCGCGTCGCTGGTCGAGTACGCGTTGCTCATGGCGCTCATCCTGCTCGGCGTCGGCGGAGCATTCCTTCTACTCGTCGGAGGCATCGACAACTTGTTCGGCGTGCTCACGAACCTTCTCGCCAGCATCATCTAACGGCATCGGAGCTTGGCTGCCGGCCCTCAGCGAGGAGGCATCCGCAGTGCGCCGTCGAGACGAATCGTCTCCCCGTTGAGGTAGGGGTTCTCGATGATGTGGCATGCCAACGCCCCGAACTCGTCCGGCCTCCCTAGTCGGCTGGGAAATGGAATGCCTGCTGCAAGGGCCTGACGCTGTTCGTCGGGCAGCAGGCCGAGCATCGGCGTATCGAAGGTTCCCGGAGCGATCGTGCAGCAGCGAATCCCCTCGCGCGCCAGATCCCTGGCGATCACGAGGGTCATGCCGACCACTCCAGCCTTCGAGGCCGAGTAGGCGACCTGGCCGATTTGACCGTCGAAGGCGGCGACCGAAGCCGTGTTGACGATTACGCCGCGTTCGCCTTCCTCATTGGGCTCGTTCTCACGCATGCGCATCGCCGCCAGCCGGCTGACGTTGAACGTTCCGACCAGGTTCACGTCGATGGTCATCTTGAAGACGTCGAGCGGCATCGGTCCGGCCTTTCCCGCGATCTTCATGGCCGAGCCGACGCCGGCACAGTTCACGCACACGTTGATCGAGCCGAACGCTCCGACGGCTCGATCGAGGGCCTCCGTGACGGCTTCCTCGCTCGTCACGTCGGCCGGTGTGAATATCGCCGCCTCACCGAGCTCGGCCGCTATGCGTTCGCCGTCCGAGGCCGGCCGGTCGAGGATCGCCGCGCGGCCGCCCGCAGACACGATTCGGCGCACCGTCGCCAGTCCAAGACCGGACGCTCCTCCCGTCACTACCGCTCTGACTTCCGTGGACTTCATGTTTCCTCCTTGTGGTCGCCGAGCCCGCGGGGCTCGCCCTCGCCGATCCTGCGCTCGCGGGTCCTGCGTTCACCCACCCCGTGCCTGCCGATCGCCGGGCGTGATTCCGACGTGTCGCCAGCAGCGTGTCGCCTCGCGAGCGCCGGGTCGGTTCCAGGATTATTTGGCTCGCTCGATATAGCGTCCTTCGGTCGGATCGACTCGCACTACTTCCCCGGTCTCGATGAACTGCGGCACCTTGATGACCACGCCGTTGGCCAGGGTCGCGGGCTTTGGAGATGCCGACGCAGTCGCCCCCTTGAGCGGAGGCTCGGTTTCTTTCACGGCGATCTCGACGACCTTGGGCAGCTCGATCCCCATCGGCTCCTCGCCCACGTACTCGACCGTAACCGTCATGTTCTCCTCGAGCCAGGGAGCTTCGGTCTCGAGCAGCTCGGCGGGCAGCGTGATCTGCTCGTAAGTCTCCCCGTCCATGAACACGTACCCGTCGGCGTCCTGGTACAGGTACTCCATCTTCTTGCCGGTCACGGTGACCCGTTCCATCGATTCGGTGGACATCAGCCGCGTTTCCGTTTGAATGCCCGTGCGGATCCCCCGCAGCTTGATCTGGACCACCGCGTTGCCCTTCCCGGGCGTACGGTGCTGAAACGACAGAATTCGGTGCGGCTGGTCGTTGTGCATGACCACCATGCCCGGCCGCAGCGCGGTAGCTTGAACCTTTTCCATCCCCTTTCCTTTCTACACGGTTTGCGCACCCACCGGCCCCGCCGTCCGTCCCGCAACGACGCGGAAGGGCACCCGTCCGGCCTGCGCGGGCGCGCGGCCAGTCACGATAGTCAGTGAAAAATCGGCGAGCAAACGGCCGGCGCATTGCGGCAACGGATTCGCTGC
>CAZQYE010000147.1:0-3724 GCA_964597375.1 uncultured Myxococcales bacterium | reverse complement strand
CGCACCATCACGCGCCACCCGTGGCCCGTGCTCGTCACGTTGGGGGTGGTTACGGCGCTGTCGTTCCTTCCGATTCTGCGCCTGGAGGTCGACAACTCGATCGACAACTGGTTGCTCGAGGACGATCCAGGCATCCAAGCATACCAAGAGTTCCGCCGCGAGTTCCAAAACGACGAGTACATCGTGATTGGGTACCGTCCGCCGGGCGGCGTCTTGAGCGAGCGGGGACTCGCGTTCGCCCGGCACCTAACGGACGAGCTGGCGCGCATCGACGGAGTACTCGACGTCGAGAGCATCGTCACGGCCGAAGAGATCCGGGCCTCCGGCGACACCCTTTCGGTCGGTGATCTCGTCCGGCCTCCGCTATCGAGCGCCGAACGGGAACGTATACTGCAAAAGCTCACGACCGACCGGCTCTACCGCGGCGCGCTCGCGAGCCGCGACGGCTCGGCCGGAGCGATTCTAGTCAAAGTCGAGCGCCTCGACAGCGGGAACGTCGCGCGCCGCTGGCAGATCATCGACGACGTGCGCCAGGTGACCGGCGGCGCCGAGCTGCCTCTGTACTTGACCGGCGGCGTAATCTTCGACCACGAGCTGTTCCACACGATGGTCGCCGATCAGCGCCTGCTCATTCCCTTGATGATGGGGATCTTCGTCGTCGTGCTGGGCTGGCTCTTCCGTACCGCGACTGGAGTGGTGCTGCCGAGCCTCACCGTCGCCGTCTCCATCGTGTGGACGTTCGCACTGCTCGGCCTCACGGGCTTCACGCTCAACGTCGTCGCCGCCATTCTGCCGGTCGTCCTGCTGGCGATCGGCGTCGCCGATTCGGTCCATCTCATCAGCGAGTATCAAGAGCAGCTCGCGCGCGAGCCGTGCAAGCACGAAGCGCTCGTCGAGGCGTCGACACTAGTGCTCGTGCCTTGCCTGTTCACGAGCGTCACGACCGCCATGGGATTTCTCGGCCTGCTGGCCATCCGAGTGGCGCCGCTGCGGGAGTTCGGCCTGTTCGCCGCGATCGGCACGATGCTCGCTTTCGTTGCGACGTTCACGATGGTGCCAGCGGCTCTCGCCCTGTTGCCGGCGCCTCCGCCGCGGCGCGCGCGGGCGAGCCGGCGGCGATTGGGCCTGGAGTCGGTGTTTGCGTTCGTCTCCACGCACCGGACCTGGATCCTCGCCGCCAGTGCACTGTTCATGCTCGTCGGATTCGCCGGATTGCCCGGCGTGCGCACGTCTGCAAACTGGTACCGATATCTTCACCGCGACAACCCGGTGATCGAGGCCACCGATTTCGTCGAGGACAACATCGGCGGCGTCTACACGATCGAACTCCTCGTGCAGGCCAAGAACAACGGGAAGGAGTCCATCAAGAGCCTCGATGCCATGCGCGAAATGCAAGCACTCGAGCGCCGTCTCGAGGCCGATCCCGCGATCGAAAGCGCGCTTTCTCCCGCCGACTTCGTGGCCGTGATGAACCGGACGATGCACCGGGACGATCCCGCATTCGAGCGACTGCCGGATAGCCGCCAAGCGATCGGGCAGCTTCTACTCATGTACGAAATGGACGCTCCCGACGGCCGTTTGTACGACTTCGTCAATTTCGACTTCTCACGCGGGCGCATCATGGCGCGATCGCGCATGTCCGAGGCCGACGTACACCATCAGTTCCTCGACCAGGCGCGAAAACTCGCGCGTTCGTTCAGCCACATTTCCGCCATCCCCACCGGCCTGATGGTGCTCTACAACGACGTTGAGCGACACATGCTCACCGGCATGATCACCGGGTTCTCCATTGCATTCGTCGCCGTCACTTTGATGATGATCCTGCTGCTGCGCACTTTCCGTCACGGCCTGCTGGCGATGATTCCGGGGGCCCTGCCGGTCGTCTTCGTCGTCGGCATGACCGGCTGGTTGGGAGTTCCGCTCGGCACGATGCCGGCGATGATGGGCAACGTCGCATTGGGGATCGCCGTGGACAACGCCATTCACATGCTGACGCGATACGGCCGCTTGCGCCGCCGCGGCCTCGATCCGCGTGCGGCGATCGGTCAGGCCGCGATCGTCGTCGGGCGTCCGGTGCTGTTCACGACGTCGGTCCTGTGTCTCGGTTTCGGCGTCCTCGGCTTTTCGCAGTTGGTCCCCAATCAGTTCTTCGGCATCCTCACGGCGATCGTACTTTTCGGATCCTTGGTCGGCGCGCTGGTAACACTGCCCGCCACGATTCTGGTGGTCGATGAATGGTCGGCGGCACGCGCGGTGGGCCGGAGGGCGAGAGTCGAGGCAGAGAGCGGGGCCGCAGGGGTGCGTCCGGAGCCCGGAGACGCCGCCACTGCCGATCCCGCCGACTGAGCACGGAGCGGGTTGCAATCGCGACTCGCCGGCGGCCTTTTGTCCGCAACTTCCGGCACCGATGCCGGGCATCGATTCCTTTGGAGCCCACGATTGATGAGTAAAGAAATTCCCGGACGAACTGCTCTTCGTAAGTGGCGCGCAAGCCGGCCGCGCAACTATTACCTGGCGGACGCAAACTTCATGGAAGCGGTCGCGTTGCTCGCGGACCAGCGCGAGTGCGCGCGCCTGTCGTCGATTCTCGAGGCCTTCGGCGGCATGGTGGCCGAAGAAATCGAACCGCTCGTCGATGAATACGAGCGGCTGGAGCACCTGCCCAGGCTGCGACGCTGGAGCGAGATCGGCGAGCGGACCGAAGACGTCGTCTTCCATCCCGCTTATCATGAGGCGGGCCGGAAGATTTGGGCCTCGGGGATTCTCGCCTGCGCGGCCGAGCCCGGCCATGCCCTGGAGCAGGCCGGGCTGTTCTACCTGCTTACGCAACTCGGCGAAGCCGGCCATGCCTGCCCGATCGCATGCACTTCGGGAATGATTCGCGCTCTCCAGCGTCACGGAGCCGATGATCTGCGGCGGCGCTACCTGCCGCCGCTCGTCAACCCCGACTACGATGCTGCAGACCGTGCCTCTCAGTTTCTCACGGAGGTCCAGGGAGGATCCGACGTCGGTGCAAATCTGGTCGAGGCGGTTCGCGATGGCGACGTATGGCGCGTGAGCGGGGAGAAGTGGTTCTGCTCGGTCGCCGACGCCGATCAGTTTCTCGTAACGGCGCGGGTCGAAGGTGCCGGTCCGGGAACGCGCGGCTTGGGAACATTCCTCATTCCGCGGCGGCTCGAGGACGGATCGCTCAACGGGTTTTCTCTGAGGCGACTCAAGATCAAGCTCGGCACCCGCGCAATGGCCAGTGGAGAGATCGATTTCGACGGGGCCGAGGCCTATCCGATCGGCCGACCCGACGAAGGCTTTAAGATCGCCGTGGGCGTCGTGCTGAACACGTCACGCTGGCTGAACGCGGTTGGTTCCACGGGCATCATGCGGCGCTGCTGTGTCGAGGCGTTTTCCTACGCGAGAGCGCGCGAAGCGTTCGGCCGGCCGATCGTGGAATTCCCTGCGGTCCGAGAAACACTTGCGACGATGAAAGCCGAGCAGGCGGCCGCCCTGTCCTCGACGTTCTTCCTGACGACGCTCGTCGATCGGATCGAGCTCGAGCAGGCCGACGAGCACGAACGCAAGGTCTACCGCTGGCTGGTGAACACGAACAAGTACATCACGTCGGTCACCGCGTCCGACGTCACACGGCAAGCGGTCGAAGTTCTCGGCGGCAACGGAACGATCGAGGACTTCTCTCCGCTCCCGCGCCTGCTACGCGACAACGTCGTGT
>CAZQYE010000146.1:0-5721 GCA_964597375.1 uncultured Myxococcales bacterium | reverse complement strand
GCGGCCGCACCGGTGAGCCGCTCTCAGGGACGGGTCCATCGGGACGACTTGGAAGGGGCACGATGAGCAAGAACATCGCTAGGCAAACGTCGATCATCCTCCTGGCCGCGCTCGCCAGCGCGGCCCTAGCCCTTGTGCCGGTGGCGGGATCCGCCGATCCCGGGCAGTGCAGCCAACCAGTTTCCACCGGAAGCCGGCCGGCGGCCACCGACTGCCTGCACATCCTGCGCGCAGCGGTCCAGCTCGAGACCTGCACTCCCGAGTGTCTGTGCGCGCCATCCGGCTCGCTTCCGATCACGGCCACCGACGCCCTCACGTGCCTGAAGATTGCAGTTGGGTCCATGCAGGCAGCTGCCGATTGCCCCTGCCCGGCCTATGCGAACACCGCCTCCGACACGTTCGGGGGCCTGCGTGCACCATCCCGCATCGCTTCGGCCCCCAGCGGCCGCGTTTACGTCTCCGATACTGGCGCCGGGGTCGTCGCTGTGTACGACGCCAGCGGCGTCCGGGTGGGAACGCTGACCGGCGTCGAGCGGCCGCTGGGGATTGCCCTTTTGCCGGTGTCCGAAAAGCTCACCTACGCGTGGGTGGGAGACGAAGCCGATGGGTCCGTCCACATCTTCGAGAACTCGACGGACATCGGCCGGCTGGGAACAGGTGCCGGTGAGTTTTCGAAGCCCACAGGAATCGCCGTCGCCGGGGACCGCGTTTATGTGTCGGACGGGGATGCAGACCGCATCGCCGTCTACACTGTCGATGGCACCCCCGTCGGGTCGTTCGGCGCGAGCGGCAGCGGCCCGGGCGAGCTCAGCTTCCCGGCCGACGTGGCGGTGGACGAACGTGCCGGGCGGGTATACGTCGCCGACCTCGGAAACGCCCGCATCGCGGTATTCGACCTCGACGGGGGCTGGGTCGCCAACATCGATCCGCCGCTCAACGACGCCGGGGACGCGGTATTCTACCGCCCAACCGGCGTGGACGTCGATGCCAACGGGCACATCTATGTCGTCGACAACACGCTCTCCTGCGTGGCGGTGATCGAGGCGAGCGGAACGCTGCTCGACGTCCTCGGGTACGAGGCCGGACAGTACTGGATCGGCGACCTTCGGATTCCTATCGACGCAGCCGTCGACGCCGGCGGCCGGCTCTACGTCACCTCGAGCAAGGATCGTCGCGTGCGCGTCTACGAGGACCAGGGTCCCGGAACGTTCACGTTCCAGGCGCCACCGGCAGCCCTCGCCGTACGCTCTCCGAATCTCGACGCGATTACGGCCGGCAACTCATTCGACGCGCCGCACTCGGGGGTGGCCACCTGCGACACGTGCCATGCGCCGCACAACGGTGCCGCCTCCTACCCCAAGCGCGTCGATACACTGTGTGAGTCCTGCCACTTCTCCGGCGGACCGGCCACGGCCGTACAAACGCACTCGAGCTTGACGACGGACAACGGCTACGGCGACTGGGACGTCAAGTGCTGGGGTTGCCACAACCCGCACAACCAGGAGCAAAACGACGCGTTCGGGACGACCTACGGCAAGTACATCCGCCACGACTTCGAAGCCGACATCGACATCATCGATCCGAACGATCCCGGTCCTTACTACGCTCCGATTTCCGTCGATCGCACCGTGACCAGTGGGATCCTCGAGTTCACCAGCAACACCGGCTTCGTCGACGGCGACGCGCTGACCGACGACGACATCTGTCAGGTCTGTCACGAGCAGACGGCCAACTACAACAAGGTCAGCAACCCGAACAGCCACTCGAATTACGGCACGAACACTCAGCCGGGTGGAACCTGCACGAACTGCCATCCGCACGACGGCGGCTTCTACCCGACCGGTGGCGGGAGCTGCGTGGGTTGCCACTCGATCACCGAGCCGGGCGGCCCGAGCGGCGGGTATCGCCGCCAGGTGACTTCCTCGGGCGGCGACTTCGAACGCGCCAGCCACCACGTGACCGACGGAACGGCGACCGAGATCGTATCCGACGGCGACTGCCAGGTTTGCCACGACCAGTCGCAGCACTGGTCCAATCCGGATCCGACCGTGTTCCTCAATGACGCCGACGGAGGGGCCTCGTACACGTACGACGGCAACGGTGCGAGCATCGAGAATTTCTGTCTTGCATGCCACGACTCGGACAGCTCGTTGCTGTACGACTCCGACGGTGATCCGACCGACGGCAACCAGCCGTTCTCCGACGGCCGCACGCCGCCCGACATCCAGTCGACGTGGCTCGCCAGCTCGCACTTCAGCAGCGCCGCCGCGCCGCTTGCGGCGGACGCCTGCCTGGCCTGCCACGGCGGCTCGGACTCGACGCGCACGGGTCTGACGACCGATCAGAACGTCCACGGCTCGAGCCTTCCGCATTTGATCTCGCCGACGGTGGCCGGAAGCGCGGTGACCAACGCCGAGGAAGACCTGTGCCTGACCTGCCACGACGGCTCCGTCGCCTCTACGGACATCGCGGCGGATCTGGCAAAACCCTACAACCATCCCGTCAGCAACACGCTGGGCGTGCACGATCCCAACGAGGATCCGGCGACCATGTCACGCCACGTCGAGTGCCAGGACTGCCACGATCCACACGCGGCCAACTCGCTGTCGGCCAGCGCTCCGGCAGCCAACGGCCGGTTGGCCGGTGTCAGCGGCGTGGACACGAATGGCGCAGCGGTCGATCCTGTCGCCAACCAGTATGAGCTTTGCTACAAGTGCCACGCAGACACCGCGCCGGGGCCGCCGAGCATCAACCGGCAATTCAGCGACCCGAACCTGCGTAACAAGTTCGATACGAACAATCCCGCCTATCACCCGGTGGAGGCCGCAGGCCAGAACAACGACGTTCCGAGCCTGATCAACCCGCTGACGGAGTCGTCGGTGATCTACTGCACGGACTGCCACATGAGCAACAGCGGCAATGCCGGCCCGCACGGCTCCGATTGGCCGTTCCTGCTCGAGAGCCGTTACGAAGTAAACGAAACGGGTGGAAACTATCAGGCGTCGAACTACGCACTGTGCTTCAAGTGCCACTCCGAGAGCGCAGTCCTCGGCGGCCAGGGCTTCAAGGAGCACCAAAAGCATATGAATGGCGCGAAGGCTTCCTGCGCGACCTGCCACGATCCGCACGGCAGCAGCGGCCAGACGCATCTGATCAACTTCCGCCTCACGGACCAGAACGGCCAGCCCCTGGTCACCGGACCTGGAGGCACCGGCCTGCCGGTCTTCGAAGACCTGGGTAACCACAAGGGCCGCTGTTACCTCCGGTGCCACAACAAGGACCACAACCCGAAGTCGTACTGACGGTTCGGTCCATGCCCCTCCCGGCCAGCCCCCGGGCGCCACATGGCGTCCGGGGGCTCTTGTTTGCCAGACCACACGCTACGGCCGGCCTCCGGATACACACGCCGTCCCAACGAGGCGTACGCGACTTGCGCCGACTTCCCAGGAGCGCCCGGTCGTGGACATACTCGCCGGCAGCAACGATGCTTGCTCCGCAGACTGCCTGAACGCTAAGGAAGTGGAACGCTGGGATAGGTACCGGAAAGCCGGGAAAAGCCACCCGATTACCTGCTGCTCCGCGCCGCCAACCGGCGCTGTTCAATTTCGTCCGGCAATTCCTCACTCGTTGTGCGGCTAGCTCCAGACGTCTCACCTCGTTTCCTCTAGAATGTCTCGTTGAAGGATCGCGACGTGCGAGACCGAGTCGCCCGCGTGATCGAGGCCGGTCGTCCTGCGGCTGCGCCGGTCGGCCAACCAGGGTCTGCGGCGTGAGTCTTGCGCGGGCGTTCGTGCCGGCGACGCGTGGGCCGTGGGCTCGGCGTTGCCCAAGGCAGGGCGAACAACCGGTTATGCAATTTATGCAATCGCGGCGAGCACGTTTCGTCGATTGGGACATGCGGTTCGTAGGAGAGAAGGGATGACGATCGAGGAACGACTGGAGGCATTGGAAAAAAAGTACCGGCGCGTCGTAGCAGCCTTGACCGCTGTATTGCTCGTTGCCGCTGCGACGGTACTCACCGCTGCACGCACGCCGACGTCCGACGCCGTTCGCACCCACCGCATCGAGGTCGTGGACGGACGGGGAAATGCCCGTGTCGTCATCGACGCCCCGGGCGATCAGGGCCGCGTCGTAACGTACGGTGCTTCCGGGTCGTCGGCCGTATTGCTCGGGGCGACCGCCGACGGAGAGGGCGTCATTTCCACCTACAATGCCGAGGGAAACGATCTCGTCGGAATCACCGTCACGCGTGAAGGCGAGGGCGTCGTATCCACATACAACGGCAAGGGCCAAGAAATGGTCGAGCTGATCACGACCGAGAGCGGAGAAGGCGCCATTTACACGTACAACGGACAGGGCACGCGCCTAGTGCGCATCATGACTACCGAGCAAGGCCACGGCGCAATCTCGACGTACGACGCCAACGGCGAAAAGCTCGTCGGTTTGATGGCGACGGAGGATGGTCAAGGTGCTCTCTCGACGTACGACGGCAAGGGACACCCGCTCGTCGGTATTCTGGCAACGAAAGCGGGCCAGGGGGCGTGGGTCACTTACGATGGGCCTACCGGGCGTGAGATCGTCAAGATCATCGGTACGCTCGACGGAGACGGAGCGCTCGCCACGTACAGCCACGACGGCAAGAGCTCGGTCGTCATCAGTGCGACTCCCCAGGGACAGGGCGCAGTCTTTGCGTACGACGCCGAAGGCCGGCGAACGCTCGCCATGGTCGCTCCCAACGGAAATTCACCGGCTGTAACCACCTTTTCGAGCACGGGCGCGATTCGCGCGGCTTGGCCCTGATGTGCAAAGCGGCCGGCCCTGCGGACAGCCCGATCGCTTCCGTGCCGTTCGCCGGCCAGGTCCCCTCCGACTCGCGAACCGGCCGAATTGACACCCCGACCGGCCCGCCGCTACTCTGACGGTGGAGGACGTCTTGGTTCACCGCCGCAGCAAACGAGCCGCCGCGCTGCTTACCGTCAGCGTCGCTCTGGCGGCGATCCTGGGTGCCTGGCATCAGCACCCCGGAAGCGCCGCCTTCGGATCTTCGAACGGGCTCGCGGCAGCCCCCACGGGGGTCACCAAGACGTACCCCTGCCCGGCATGTGCCCTCGGCCACCAGATCGCCGCTCCAGCCAGCCACGGCAGCCTCGGCGATGACCAGCCGCTAACTCGGCCGGCGCCTGCACCGACTCGGAGTTCCTGGCGCGTCTTCGACCGGCCCTCACCTCGCGCCCCGCGCGCGCCTCCCGCCTGAGCGACACGACCGGCCACCGGTCGGACGACGCCTACCGACGATCCAACGACGGCTCGCCCGATCGGCCACGAATCGGTGCGCGGCGGATTCGCCGCGCTCAATCCACTGGAGGCACTATGGGTAGAGTCACTGTTCGGGCTTGTCGCAACGCCGCTTTTCGCACCCGCGTTCATCAGGTCGAACGTCGCAGAGTCTTCCGGCGCTCGGCCGCGGCGGCGCTTACCGCCGTGCTCCTTCTCGGAGCTCTTGCGTCCGTGCCTGCCGCACACGCGGGGGGTGAAGCGGCCGAGCTGGTCCGCTTGAAAGAAGAAATCGCACGAATGAAAGCCGACTATGAAAGGCGCATCCGCGCGCTCGAACGACGCATCGAGCTTCTCGAACGTGCCGGACCCGGCCCCGAGAGCACCGCACGCCAGCCTACGGGCACGACCGGCGGCTCGGAAATCACAGCCGCATCGACTCGTCCG
>CAZQYE010000145.1:0-5729 GCA_964597375.1 uncultured Myxococcales bacterium | reverse complement strand
GGGGCGATGTCGGCGATCGGTACGCTCGCGTGAATCACGACCCGGCGGCCCTGGGCCGCGCGCTCGAGCTCAGCGGCCGTTGCCTCCACGCTGTGCCGGTGCACCGGTCCCCCACATTCGACGCACGACTGCACTCCGGCGTGGGTCATTAGTAGGCGGAGATAGTCGTGCACTTCCGTGATCGTGCCGACCGTGGAACGTGCGTTCTTGATCGTGTTCTTCTGCTCGAGCGCGATCGCCGGTGGGATGTCACTGATCGAGTCTACGTCGGGGCGCTCCATTTGCTCGAGGAAGAGCCTCGCGTAGGTCGACAGCGACTGGACGTAACGCCGCTGGCCTTCGGCGTAGAGCGTGTCGAAGACCAGTGAGGATTTGCCGGAGCCGGACACCCCGGTGACGACGGTCACGCGGTGCAGGGGAAAGCGGCACGTCACTTCCTTGAGGTTGTGCGTGCGCGCACCTACGATCTTGATGGCTTTTCGCAATGCCGTGTGCCGTCGCCTGGCCGCTGGCGGTCGCATGAGGGAGCGCGCGGCGCGGCGCAAGCATGTGAGGCTATCACAGAGATGCCGGCTGGCAAGTATCCCGAAAACGGTGGTCTCGTGCCCGAGGGCTGGCGGCGCCTGCACGGGCTTCGTTGCGGCTTCGGCGATCGCTCCGTGCGGGCCCCCGAAGATTGTGTGACGGTGCGGCAGGTACACGGCACGACCGTTCGACCCGCTGCGGGTCTCGAGCCGGGTCATCACGGCGAGATCGAAGCCGACGCACTCACGACCACCCGCGGCGGGCCCGCGGTGGCCGTTACGACGGCCGATTGCGTGCCGATCCTACTGGTGGAACCGGAGTCCGGTTGGGCGGCCGCCGTGCACGCCGGCTGGCGGGGCACGGTCGCTGGCATTGCGCAGGCGGCGGTACGTGCAGCCCGCGACGGCGGAGTGCGCGTCGAGCGGCTCCTCGCCGCCCTTGGACCGTCGATCGGGCCGTGTTGCTACGAGGTCGGGACCGAAGTGGCGGACCGCTTCGCCGAAGCCGGACTCGAGGTTCACCCGGGCCGGGACAAGCCGAGACTCGACCTGCGAGGGATCAATCGTCGGCTGTTGATCCAGGCAGGGGTTCCTCCTCGGTCGATTGCCCTGTGCGGTCCGTGTACGTGCTGCCACCATCGCCGGTACTGGTCGTACCGGGCTGATCGAGAACGATGCGGTCGCCAGCAGAGCTGGATCGGGTGGGAAGCCCGATGTGACGAAACGGATCCGCCATCGTCTCGGTGACGATTTGCGCCATCGCCCCCGCCTGGTAGCCGTCGATCAACCGGTGGTCGAATGTGCATCCGATGGTTAGACAAGGGGCGATCGCGAGCCGTCCCTCCTCGACCACCGGACGATCCTGGATCTTGCCCACGAGTAACACGATCGGGGTACGGGTGGCGGGAACCAGCGGCGCCAGTCCGTGCGCGAGTCCAAAGCCGGCCACGTTCGAAACCATTGCTGCACCGAACTGGTCGAACTCGATGCCGAACCGGCTGAGGTCGATACGCAAATCGTAGCTGAGAAACTCGATCACGCGGAGAACCGGACCGAGTAGCCGGTGGGGAACCGCGAGTACCGTTCTCTTGGTTCGTTCCGAACCGGCATCGGCGCGGCGCTGCAGCCGGTCGATTCGTTGGGCCAGTTCGTCGGCGACCTCGGTGATCGACTTGCGGTCGACGCTGCAGATCTTCACTCCCGATAGGTCCTTTCCGCCCTCGGTCGCGACCTGACAAAACACGTCGACCGTCGGGCGGTAGTAGATGGAACGCCGGGCGATGATCGCGTTTGCCTCGGGATGGGCCGCGAGCGCCCGGGCGATCGCCTTTGCCACGAGGTGTGTGACGGTAACCTTGGCTCCGCCCGTTCGCTCGTTGACCAGCCGCAGGTATTCGCAGGCCCTGCGCATGTTGATCTCGAGATTGCCGTAGACGCTGGGGTCGCGCGGGTGCCGCCACAGGTGGAGGGAGATTCGACGCCAGCTCGAAAGATCGGTCGCTCGCCGAAAGGTCCGGTTGATCACCGCAGTCCCTTGCCTCCTTCGCCCGGCCGTCGCGCTGCGAGCGACGGGTTGTGGCTGGTCACGACCGGATTCGCTACCCTATAGCACGTGAGCACGGGACCAAAAAAGAAACGCGAACGGCGCGGTGCGGCGACCGGCGCGGAAGAGCGCCCGGCTCGAGCACGGGTGCGTGTTCCCGTGGCACCCCCCACGCGCCGGGAGAGCCCGGCGACGCGCTACGACCGCCGGCGCGGCAGGCGCGAGATCGACGAAGGCATGGAGGAAACCCGGTGAGAGCGCGCGTTCGAGATCGACTGCGGCGTGCTGTGGCCGCGGTTCTGGTGATGGCGGCGCTGGCGCTTCCAGCGTCCGCCTCGGCTGTGGGGCGCACGACGCCCGAGGATCGTAGCGACTACCTGTATGTCGCCGACCACGCCGTCCGCCCGGTCGGCCTGCTGCTCGAGACTCTGGTGATCCGGCCGTTTCTCGGGCTGACGTCGGTGCTCGTGCCCGACGAGGTGAATCACAAACCGGCGTGCCGCGCCTTCCGCCCGCGTCGCGGCTGCAGTCGCGGCCGCTAGCCGAACGGCACCGGCAGGGGCGGCCGGGGGCCCGGGACCAAGCTGCCTCGAGCGCGGCGAACCCCCGCGATCCGGCCTTCCAATCTCTTATTTTTCAACCACTTGCGAAAGGTGCTTATCCCCCTACCGTCTGCAGGCGGGCATAGCGGGCGACGAGCTTCTTGGTGCCGGCGCGGCGGAACTCGACGACGAGTTTGGCGTCGTTGCCCGCCCGTTCGCATGCGCGGATCGTTCCTTCACCGAACATGGGGTGAACGACCTTCATGCCGACGCGGTAGGTCCGCCCATCGGCGGCCCTGGTTTCGGCCTTCTGCGGGCGCGCCGCAGCACCGGACGGCCGGCCGGCGGCCTGCATCGGAGGTGCGGCCGGCGCCCGACGGTCGGTGCCAGCGCCCCCTACGGCTTCGACGAGAGCCGGCGGCAACTCAGCGAGGAAGCGGGACGGCGGATTGCTCTGTACGGTTCCGTGCAGGTGCCGCCGCAAGGCGTGCGTCATCGCCAGGGTCTTGCGGGCCCTGGTCATCCCGACGTAACAGAGACGGCGCTCCTCCTGAACGCCCGAGTCGGACTCGTCGGTCGAACGAGAATGCGGGAACAATCCTTCCTCCATGCCGGTCATGATGACGTGGTCGAACTCCAGGCCCTTGGAGTTGTGTACGGTCATCAGTGTCACTGCGCCGGCTCGCTCGTCGGCGAGATCGTCCACTTCCGAGGAAAGCGCGAGACGCTCTAGGAACGCGACCAGGGGGTCCACGGCCGGATCGTCGTCCTCGAGCTCGCGCGGGTCGTAGATTTCATCGAAGTCCTGGCCGACGGTCAGTAGCTCGCGCACGTTGTCGATGCGTGCCTCCTTGTCGGGATCGGAGGACTTCGCCAGGTAGTCGAGGTATCCGCTGTCGTCGATGATGCGCGACAGAAGTTCCGTGACGCTCGTGCGGTTTCCTTCGATCCAACCGCGGGCCGTACGCTCGAATGCCCGAAGGCGGCGCAGCGGGCCTGCGGACAGTCCAGTATCGGTGGCTCCGCCGCACAACACGCGCCAGCGCGAGACGCCGCGCTCGGATGCCACCTTGCCGACCGCCGTCCAGGTCACCGCGCCGATGCCGCGGGGTGGAACGTTGACGATGCGACCGAGGCTCAGGTCGTCGTCCGGATTGGCCGCGAAACGAAGGTACGCGACGAGATCTTTGACTTCTTTGCGTTCGTAGAATCGCGTGCCGCCGACGATCACGTAACGAATGCCGCTCCGGAGTAAGGCCTCTTCGATTGCGCGGGACTGTGCATTGGTACGGTAGAAGACGGCGACGTCGCGACGCTGGCCGTCGAGTCGAGCGATCCGTTCGACGACGAAACGCGCTTCGTCGCGTTCGTCTTCTGCGCAAAAGACGGTGATGCGCGCGCCGGCTTCGGCCTCCGTCCACATTCGTTTTTCCATGCGGCCGGGGTTGTGGTCGATCACCGTCGCCGCGGCGTTGATGATGTTCGCCGTCGATCGATAGTTGCGTTCGAGGCGAATCACTCGAGCGTTGGGGAAATCCCGCTCGAACTCGAGAATGTTGCGGATGTCCGCGCCGCGCCAGCCGTAGATCGACTGGTCGTCGTCTCCGACCACGCAGAGGTTCGAACTGCCGGCCGCTAGGCGGGAGACCAGCAAGTACTGGGCGTGGTTCGTGTCCTGGTATTCGTCGACGTGCAGGTAGCGGAACCGGCGCTGGTACCGCTCGAGGAGATCCGGGCTGCGGCGAAACAGCTCGAGCACGTTCACGATCAAATCGCCGAAGTCCATTGCGCCGAGCGTGGCGAGTCGGCGCTGGTAGTCGGCGTACACCTCGGCGGCGCGCTCGGCGAAGACGTCGCCCGGCAACGCGGCGCAATCGGAAGGACGCCGGGCCTCGTTCTTCGCCGCATCGATGAATGCGCGCACTGCCTCCGGGGAGAACAGTTGCTCGTCGAGGCGGCGCTCGGCGACGATCTGGCGGACGAGCCGCATCTGGTCGTCCGTGTCGAAGATCGAGAAGTCTCGCGGGTACCCGAGGACGTCGGCGTGGCGGCGAAGCAGGCGGGCACCGATTCCATGGAACGTACCGGCCCACAAGCGGGATGCGGCATCGCCCACGAGTCGCCGGCAACGACCAACGAGCTCGCGCGCGGCTTTGTTGGTGAACGTTACGGCGAGAATCTCATCGGGCCGGGCGGCTCCATCCGCGATGAGGCGCGCAATGCGGCCGACGAGAACCCGGGTCTTGCCGCTCCCGGCTCCTGCTAGGATGAGCAGGGGGCCTTCGAGGTGCTCGACGGCGCTGCGCTGTTCGGGATTGAGGTCCATGGCCGACCGGCCGATGCTGCCCGACACACGACCGGCGAGCAAGGTGGTTTCGCCGGCTGCACGAGTTGTCTATACGTGACGCGATGGCGCGTTACCGCCGGCAGGATGCTGCGTACCACAGCGCCCGCAAGCAGGGATATCGTTCGCGGGCGGCGCTCAAACTCGAGGAGCTCGACCGGCGGTTCCGGTTGTTCCGCGGCGGGTTGCGGGTCGTGGACCTCGGCTGTTGGCCGGGCGGCTGGCTTCAAGTGGCCTCGCAGCGGGTTGGCCCCGAGGGTCGCGTCGTCGGTGTCGACCTCACCGAGATCGAGCCTCTCGAGGCGGCCAACGTGACGTTCGTCTGCGGTGACGTGCGTGACGAGGCCACGCGGAGGGCGGTCGCAGCGGCAATCGGCGGTACGGCCGATCTCGTTCTCGCTGACCTCGCGCCGAAACTCAGCGGAGTGAAAGTAGCGGATGCCGAGCGCCATCTGGCTCTCGTCGACGCGGCACTCGAGGTGGCGCAGTCGTTACTCGGGCCCCGCGGCCGTTTTCTGGTGAAGCTGTTTTCGCCGATCGAACGGGAGGCTCTTCGCCGCTTGCGCGGCGCGTTCGCCGCAACCGCTACCTATCGGCCGCCCTCGAGCCGCAGGGGCAGCGCGGAACTCTACGCGCTCGCCGAACGTCCCCTTCCCGGCGGGCGGCCATGAGTATCGCTGCGGTCCTGTCCACGGTCGCGCCGGTATTTGCCCTGATTGCGCTCGGCTATTTCTTCGGCGCGCTGCGGCGCATGGACGTGACGACGCTCACCGATG
>CAZQYE010000144.1:0-5772 GCA_964597375.1 uncultured Myxococcales bacterium | reverse complement strand
CCGGCATGATCAGGTCGGCGATCCCCGCAAAAGCGTCGCCGCAAATGCCGTGGGAGAGCACCACGGCCAGGGCGAGCGAGGCCCGAGCGAGCGTACGTCCTGCAAAGCGGCGGCCAAGCGCTTCCCGGGGCGCGCTCCCGCTCTGGCAGAGGCGAAGGCTTGATGCAGCACGGCCATTCACGCTGCCCGACTCAGTACGTATGCACTGCAACGACGTGCACGAGCGCCGCAAGCCCTAGCAGAACGAACAACGGCACGTGAAGAATGTGCCACGCCGCGAACACGCGCTCGTAAAAACCGAACTCGACCACGCGTCGCACGGTATCTAGATACCCGTCGATGTACTCGAGGACCGCCTCGCGCTCGCGCGCTAGCCGCTCGGCGTCCCATCCCGCCGCTCGGCCGACCCGAGCCAGGGAGCGGCGCGCCCGCAGGCCGAGCACCAACGCCCCCCAGCGCGTCGCCAGCCCGGCGCCGGCGACGCGTAAAATCCCATGGACGACGTTTTTCGGAGGCGCCGCCGCCCGGACTTCGTAGACATGCAGCCGCTCGGCCACCTTCGGCGCCGCCCGCAGGACGATCGCCAGCCGGTCGTTTTCCTGCTCGAGGCGGCGCCTCAAATCGGAGAGTCTGAGCCGCTTTCCATAAAGACCGTCGTGGATCCGAGCATACAGGTATCGCCCAACCACGCCGCTGATCACGACGGTGACCATCGCCCACAGCGCCACGCTGCTGTTGAGAGACCCGGTCTGAAAATTGGCGTGGAACAGGATTAGTACGGGACCGGCCAGACCGAGAACCATGTGAACACGGAACCACGTCTTCATTGCGCCCCACCGCCGCAGTCCCGGAAGTCGCTTGCGTAACGGATAGCCGGCGAGCGCCGCCATCATCGTCGTCCCGGCCACCCCAAGCGCATACCCGAGCCCTTCTTCGGGAGTCAGCAGTCCATCGTGACGGTGCGCCCAACCGAGATATACGACGAGCAACGTCACGGCCGTCGTCGCGGCGGTGAGCAGTCGCCGAAGCGCCGTCTCGATCGTCATCCCGCCGCTCGCGGCTGTTCTCGATGCCGTCGCCGCAAAGTCCATACCGCCATCCACTGCTCGGCTCGTCACCCCGCCGTTCCCCGTGCCGTTCCGCCGCCGCTCGCGATCCGCCCGCCGAGCTCCGGCACCGCTCGTCGTGGCGCCGTACCAGGGCTGAACCGCAGTGCGATGCAACGGCCGTGCCGCCCGCCCCCTCTGGCAGCTCAAATGCGAGGGGCCGGCGACGGTGGGGGGAACCATCGCCGGCCCCGGCGACCCGCCTCGCCGCAAGCTCGGCCTCCACGGGCCGCCTGAACCGCCGCCGAGCGCCATCGAGCACGACGGCTGGTGTCGAAGACGGTCCGTTTGGGCGAATACGCCCAAACTCTTTTTTGGGAGGATACGCCCAAAACGCTACCGGTGTCAACTCACTTGTGCTAGCATTCGCCGTAATGAACGGCCCGGCACACAGCGATGCAGATGCCACCCTGTCGGCATTGCGGCTGGCGTTCGTCCGGATTTTGACGCCCCTGGTCCGAGTCGCGATCCGTTTCGGCTTTTCCTACCGGGCGTTTGCGGATCTTCTCAAAGAGGTCTACGTGAACGTCGCCCGCCGGGACTTCCAGATCCCTGGGCGCAAGCAATCCGCATCGCGGATCGCGTTACTGACGGGAATGCCGCGCAAAGAAGTCGCCCAGTGGATAAAACCCGACGGCCGCTCGCCTCTTGCGAGTATCGAACCGGTGAACGGCGCGGCCCGCGTACTCGCTGGCTGGAGGCGGGACCGCCGTTTTCTCGACGAGCGCGGGCGGCCGCTCACCCTGCCCATCGAGGGCGGCGCCCGATCCTTCTCAGCTCTCGTCAAGCGCTACGGCAACGACGTCCCCGTTCGTGCGGTTCTCGACGAACTCCTTCGTGTGGGCGCCGTCAAGCGCCTGCGCAACGGCAAGCTGCGCCTGGTGGCGCGCGCCTACCTGCCGTCCGCGACAAAAGCCGACACGATCGGCACGCTCGGCTCGAACGTTCGGGATCTGGCTACGGCGATCGCGCACAATATCGACGCCGGCGCGGCCGACTTGTTCTTCGAACGCAAGGTTTCATACGACAACATCCCCAGCGAAGCGCTCCCGGCACTGAGAAGTGCGACGGCCAAGCTGGCACAGGCGACGCTCGAGAAGGCCGATCGCATGGTGGCGCGCAAAGACCGCGACGCGACGCCGTCGGTGAAAGGAAGCGGCCGCAATCGCGTCGTACTCGGGATGTTTTACCTGCACGAACCGGTTTCAGGGGAGGAGCCGCAATGAACGCAACTCGAACATGTGGCCGCCTTGCCGCCTTGTTTCTGGCCACGGTCTCGCTCGCTTGCGGAAGCGCATCGAGCGGCGGTGGAATCACGGGCAGCGGCCTGGTCGTCGGCCCGATCGCGGGTTTCGGAAGCGCGCCCGGAACGATCATCGTCAATGCGATCGAAATCGACACGTCACAGGCTCAGGTCCGCATCGACGGCGTCGATGCGGATCCGTCTTCGCTGCGCTTGGGCATGGTCGTGCGCGTGCGCGGCTCGATCGATCCCTCGGGCGCCTCCGGCGTGGCTTCGCTGGTGGAGTTCAACGACGAACTCGAAGGACCGGTGGATTCCGTGGATGCCGCAGGCGGCCGGTTCACGGTACTCGGCCACATCGTCATGGTCGACGCATCGACCGTGTTCGAGAACACGTCGCTGGCGACTCTGGCGCCCGGCGACGTCGTGGAAGTCAGCGGCCTTCGCAATGCCGCGGGCGACATCGCCGCAACGCGCGTCGAGCGCAAGACGGGCGTCGGTGAATTCGAAGTCAAGGGAACGGTGTTCTTCCACGATCCGGTTGCCAAGACGTTCACGCTCGGCAGCCTCACGGTCGATTACTCCAGCGCGCGCGTCGAGGGCGCGCCGAGCGGTGGATTGCGCGACGGACTGTTCGTCGAAGTCAAAACGAAGAGCGCGCCGTCGGGCGGCGTGCTGCTGGCCGACAAGATCGAGGTGAAATCCGAGGGGCTCGGCGGGCGCGAGGGAGAAGAAGCCGAAATCGAAGGCCTGATCACCGACATCGTCTCGCCATCGGAGATCGTCGTCGGCGGTACTCAGACGGTACTCATCACCGATCAGACCAAGTTCGAAGGTGGCACCGCGTCGGACTTGGCCCTCGACGTCAAGATCGAGGCCAAGGGCACGTTCAATGCGGCCGGTGCGGTGGTAGCAAAGAAAATCGAGTTCGACGACTGAGCGGGCGCGTCGCTGCGGGGCGGATGGAACGGTAGATGCATAGGAGGACACGTGCCGCCTTTTCCTGATCCCTCCGGATTGGCGCTGTACATGGCACCGATGGCGGCAACGTGGTGCCTGTACGGCGTCAGCCGGAGGCGACGACACAAACGAAGCCTTGCCATCCGCGAGGCTGCGCGGAGAGCGGGTCTAACCCAGCCGAGCTCCCTCCACCCGATCATCGACCGGGGAAGATGCATCGGCTGCGCCGCTTGCGCCGAGGCTTGCCCCGAGGCGGGCGTACTGGGAATCATCGGGGGCAAGGCCGAGCTCATCGGGCCGACCCACTGCATCGGGCACGGCGCCTGTGCCAAAGCGTGCCCCACCGGTGCGATCACCCTCGTTTTCGGCACGGCCGAACGTGGCGTCGACATTCCCCACGTCGGCCCCGACTTCCAGACGAACGTCGAGGGAATTTTCATCGCGGGCGAACTCGGCGGGATGGGACTGATCCGCAACGCAATCGAACAGGGCCGCCTGGCGGTCGACTCGATTGCTCAGCGACGCGCACCCGCAGGCAGCGAGCTGCTCGACCTCGTCATCGTCGGCGCAGGACCGGCCGGTTTCGCCGCGTCCCTGGCCGCTCTCGAGAAGGGCCTTCGATTCGTCACCGTCGAGCAAGAAACGCTCGGGGGAACCGTCGCCCATTATCCGAGGGGGAAAATCGTCATGACGGCGCCGGCAGTGCTGCCCATCGTCGGCGAGGTTCCCTTTCGCGAGACGACCAAGGAAACTTTGCTCGAGTTTTGGTACGACGCGCAGAAGAAGAGCGGTGTCGAGATCAACACCGGCGAACGAGTCGAGCGAATCGAAAACGCCGGCGACGGATTCGCAGTCGTTACCGCCAAGGCGACCTATCGGACACGCAACGTCCTGCTCGCGATCGGCCGCCGCGGCACGCCGCGCAAACTCGGAGTCCCCGGCGAGGACCTTCCCAAGGTCGTCTATCGCCTGATCGATCCGGAGCAGTATCGCGGCCGCCGCGTCGTCGTGACGGGCGGCGGCGACAGCGCACTCGAGGCGGCCACCAGCATCGCCGCCGAACCCGACACCTCGGTCGTTCTCGTCTACCGGGGCGAGGCGTTTACCAGGGCCAAGCCCGCCAACCGAGATCGCGTGGAAAGAGCGCAGCAGGACGGCCGTCTCGACGTGATGCTGCGATCGAACATCAAGGCGATCGCGGAGAACTGCGTCACCATCGCACGTGAAACCGAGCTGTGCGAAATCGAGAACGACGACGTCATCATCTGCGCCGGCGGAGTACTGCCAACCAAGATGCTGCGGGAGATGGGCATTGCGGTGGAAACGAAGTTCGGCACCCCCTGAGCCGGGACGCCGGGTGGGCGCGTTCCGGTTCGCCCGGCTCTTTGCGCTCGTCTTGCTGTTGAGTGCGGGCGTCGCTCAGGCAACGACCCTCGACGAGGCGATCCTCGCCATCCGGACGCGGGATTTCGCGCGCGCCGCACGTTTGCTCGCTCCTCTCGCTCGGGCCGGCGACGTGGAAGCACAAGTGCGCCTGGCGGCCCTGTACCGTACCGGCTCCGGCGTGCCGAAGGACCACGGGCAGGCATTTCGACTCCTCGAGCAGGCTGCGCATGCGGGCAATGCCCAGGCGCAGTACAACCTGGCCGCAATGTACGAGCACGGCTGGGGAGTGCAGGCCGACTACGAGGCCGCCCGCCACTGGCTCGAACGCGCCGCTGCGGCCGGGTACGCCCGAGCGCGGCGCCGGCTTGAATCGCTCGACACCGGAGCCCTCACCCGAGCCGACAGCGAGCGGCTACGGCGCGCCGCCGCCGCCGGACGCACCGCCGAGGTGCAACTGCTGCTGCGCCGGGGGGTCAACCCCGATGCAGCTGGAGAGCACGGGCGCACGGCACTACTCGAGGCCGCAAGCAACGGTCGCGCGGACGTCGCAGCATCCCTGCTCGAGGCCGGCGCCGATCCGAACCGAGCCGACGCGACCGGTACCAGACCACTGCACGCCGCAGCGAGAATAGGCGATACTCGAGTCGTCCGACTGCTCCTCGATCACGGCGCGCGTGTCGACCTGCGCGACGGGAACGGAGCAACCGCCCTGATGGTCGGGGCCGGCAGCGGACACGTGGAGGTGGTCGACGCATTGATCGCCGCCGGAGCCGACCTGGTCGCCCGCGATCGGAACGGCCGATCGGCAGCCGAACGTGCAGCATCGCGCGGGCACACGCGGATTGCCAAGACGCTCGAAGCTCTCATGCCGGCCGCGGCTCGCCAGGCACGACCCATCGCGCGGGTTCCTCTCGACCCCTCGGTCACGCGCGAGCGTGCCCAGCTGGCCGGCAGCAGTCCGCTGGCTCTCGCTGCGTGGCGGGGCAATTCCGAGGTCGTCGCGGAGCTCCTGCGCGGCGGTACCGATCCGAACTCGCGAGACTCCCTCGGCCGCACGGCTCTCATCTGCGCCGCCTG